>JAGDAU010000065.1 GCA_017959365.1 Prevotella sp. | reverse complement strand
GGTGATGTAACAGTGTTATACAATATAATCTTCGGCACAGCGAAATAAAAAAAGAGGCGAAAGCCTCTTTTTTTATGTTTTATGTTTTACGTTCTATGTTTTGTGTTAAATAGTTTTGATCCTCAATAGCAAAACTAATAAATAGTAAATCTAATTCACTTTCAACTTTCAACATTCGACATTCAACTTCTAAAAACTTCATCTTTTGACATATTTTTTGCCTCCCATGATATACATTCCTTTTGGGAGTGACTCAAAGTCATCGGATGTGCCGACACACATACCCTGCATATTGTATATTCTGTCGTTGCTGATCTTACCCTGCTGGATGAGTGTCTCGCGGATGGCTGTGGGGTCGGACAGATAGGTGTCCTTCACCCTTGTGCCATTGGCGTGTATTGAACTGCTGAGACGGTCATCGGCAGAGGATGCTGAGACATATATGTTAACTGTACCATCCTCAACATCGAAGGTGTGGGTATCTTCGTTGTAGTATGCCAACTGCTCATGGGTAAATGGTATTTTTACCTCTTTTGTCTCACCCGGTTGGAGTACTACACGCTCAAAGCCTACAAGTTTGCGGATAGGACGATGGCTGACGCTTGAGCCGGGGAAGCTGACGTAGAGCTGTACCACCTCAGCACCCTCACGGTTGCCGGTGTTGGTTATTTTTGCGGATACTACGGCTGTCATGTTCTTGCCGATAGTGCTCTTGTTGATATTCAGGTCGCTATAGCTGAATGTCGTATAACTAAGACCGTAGCCAAAGGGATACATGGGTTTCTCAGCCTGCTGCTGGTGTTTGCTCTTGCCGTAATACATGTATGTGTAGCCCCACTCATCGATGTTATATTCCAACATGCCATTGGCGCTAAACTGTGAGTCGCTGGCGGAAGGCAGCTCATTGATGTTGTTGTACCATGTGCTGGTCAGTTTGCCGCCGGGATTATAGTCACCGAAGATGACATCGCAGATGGCCTGGCCTTGAGCCTGACCGCCGTACCATGCGTTGAGGATTGCCGGCAGGTTCTCTTTTTCCCATGTGATATCCATGGAAGAGTTTGTTTCAAGCACAAGAACTACGTTTTTGTTAACCTTATACACCTCCTGAAGGACTTTCTCCTGATTGCCAGGGAGTGTGAGTTTCCAGCGGTCGTGGCTCTCTGTACCTGTAGCGTGGTCGTTGGGCTTTTCGAAGTTCGTTCCTCCGAGGAAGATAACCACATCTGCCTTCTGTGCCACTGCTACGGCACGATTGATGGCATCATCGGTGGCAATATTGTTGACGCTGCCAGATGTTTCAACCATATATAGCGGTCCAGTGGTTTCCAGGGGGTTGTCATTGGGGTTATAGAACTTGAAGAAGTCATAGTTGCCGACATAGCTGTTGGAGCCTGAGAACTTAACATACAAGTTGTGCACTCCCTTTATTGTGTTGGGGTCAATTTGGGCACTTACAGTAACCCATTTAGTCCATCCGCCTGTGTTCTGGTTATCCACGGTTAGGAACGGCTCTGCATCCTTGCTGTCTAAGCAGAAACTTACCTGTCCAAGACCCGTGTCCTTGGCTCCGCATAACATCTCAAAATCAGTGCATCCATTGCCGAAGTCAACGCTCTTATATAGGAAGATGTCTCCAGGAGCGGTATTCTCAAGGCATCCGGCTCCGGTGTTGTTTTTCGCTACTCCACGCTTGCTCACTACAGCCTCATCAAATGCCTCTGCCTGTATGGTGCCGTCGCTGACATGGAAGTTCATTTTATTAGAGAAGGCCTGAAATGGGGTAGTGGTGTATGTCGGAGTGCCGGAATAGTCGCCCAGCATAATCTGGTTGGCGTATGGACCGATAAGAGCCACCTTAGTGCCTGCGGCGATGGGTAGCAGTGGGGTGGTGGAGCCTTCAGCCGGTTCATTCTTTAGCAACACGATGCTCTCTTGTGCTGCCTTGAGGGCAAGAGCCTGATGCTCCTCACACTCCAACTTGGAATTGGAAATGTTGCGCCACTCGCAGTTGTCATCAAACTCACCAAGGGCAAAACGTGTCTCAAGGACGCGGATAAGGGCTTTGTCGAGGTCATCCTCTGTCATATAACCCTTTGCTATGGCTTCCTCAACAGCTGTCTGATAGATGGATGTCCTGTTTTTAAACTCGCAGTTGATATCCGTTCCGGCTTTGATGGCAAGCCCGGTGGCACGTGCGGCGAAGTCTTGAGCCACTTCGGTGTCGTTCTCGTCGTAGTTGCCGAAATAGCGGTGCTTAACGGGGCGGTAGATACATGATATTGCGGCGCAGTCGCTGGTGACATATCCCTTGAAACCCCATTCATCGCGCAGGATGCTGGTGAGCAGTACATCGTTCATGGGACATGGCTTGCCACCCCATGCCTTGCTGCTGCTCCAGCCAATGCCTGCGGCGTTCTTCTCGTTGAGGTCGGTGCTGAGAGCGTTATATGCAGACATGATACTCATTACGCCACCTTCCTTGACAGACATCTCAAAGGCGGGAAGGTAATATTCTCTTAGGATGTGCTCTGTCATAAAAGAGGTGCTGCCCTGACGTCCCTGCTCATAGTTGTTGGCAGCGAAATGCTTGGCGCAAGCCACGGTCTTGAGGTAGGGATTCTCAGCGGTCTGCTCACCCTGCATGCCTTTTATAAATTGTACGGCGAGAGTGCCTGCGAGGAATGGATCCTCACCATAGTTCTCCTCATCGCGTCCCCAGCGCGGGTCACGCGACATATTAATGGTGGGACACCAGTAGTTGAGTCCTTTATTCTGTGTGTTGTTGTAGATGCGCGCCTCGTCGCTCGTCACCCATGCACAGTCGTAGATGAGTTGACGGTCCCATGTGGATGACATACCCTTCGACTCCGGAAAACTCGTTGCCGCGCCGGAGCGTGCCACTCCATGCAGTGCCTCATTCCAATACTGGTAGGTCGGTACGACCACCATGCCGTCATCCTTGGTGTCTTTGCGGTTGATGGCTTTGTCAACCATATTACCCATTTGTGAAGCCTTCTCTTGCAGTGTCAGTCGGCTGACAAGATCAACGGCGCGCTCGTGGAATGATAATGTGGGATCCTGATACGGAAGCATCTGTGCTGTTGCGGTGCCGCATGCAAGCATTGCGATTGTCATAACGACAGAATTCAGAACTTTTCTCATAATGATAAATGAAATTTAGGTTTTATTTTTTTCTGACGCAAAGGTACAATAGTATGTCTTATGTGTAGTGTATTATCTATCAAAATGAGTGGATAATTTAGTTTTGATAATTTTTCACCCACTTATTAGTTTTTTTTCCTAAAAAAATATACCTTTGCAAGCAAAAAGAAAAAATAACAATGCTGTATATCAATGATGACTTAGATGGCTTTGATCTTGACAGGGCGTTGCCGCTACTGTCTGAGCAGAGACGTGGGGTGTGTTTGCGTTTCCGTCATGAGTTAGGGCGCAAACAGTGTGCCGCGGCATACCTGCTGTTGAGGAAAGCCCTGCTGGAGGAGTATGGCATCAGCGAGATGCCTGTCTTCGGATATGGTGAGCATGGCAAGCCATTTATTATTGGTCATCCTGATATACACTTTAACATAAGCCATTGTCATGAGGCTGTGGTATGCGCTGTAAGCGACAAACCTGTGGGCGTTGACGTGGAGTCTATAGACCGATATAAGGAGAGCGTTGCTCAGTACACTATGAACGACCGTGAGATGGATATAATCCACAGTGCCGATAACCCCGCCCTTGCTTTCACCCGTCTGTGGACCATGAAGGAAGCATTGCTCAAACTGTCCGGTCAGGGGATAAGCAATGACATGCGTGATGTCCTCACAGGCGATGAGCCCATTACAACGGTAGAGGAATTGTGCAAAGGTTATGTGTATAGTTGGATTACGTAAACGTTTTAGTTGCTTTTACGTAAACGTTTAACTATTAATATTGTTTAAAATCAGACACTTAAAGTAATTGATTATCATTTGTTGCATATTTATTTGGTAATTTTGCACCCGATTTTATTAGACTACTTACAAAAACAAATAATAATTATTACTAATGAAAAAAATCATTTTGATGACGTTACTGATGACTGTAACGCTAAACGGTATGTGCCAGATGTCGCAGACCGTAATGGTGGACGGTAGCAGCAACGGCAAGTTTGTCACACGTATGACATTCAGTGGTGACAATGTGACCATGACCTACGAGAACGGCAGTGAGACGAAAGACATGTCGCTCGTGGGTGTGGATTTTGACTATGCTGTGAGCCTCTCACAGTCTGACTCTCAGGGTAACGCAGACAAACTGGCTATCTATGGTGGCCGTGTGATGGATGTTAACGTGGCAAGGACGGTGAGTGCCAACTACTGGGCTCCGGTATGTTTCCCGTTTTCTATGAGTGCCGCACAGATTGCCACTGCTTTCGGTGATGGTGTGAAAGTGACAAAACTCACAAAAGCCACCACAAGCAGCATCAATTTCTCAATTGTCAACAGCATCACCGCTGGTGAGCCGTATCTTATCAAACTGCCTGCCGGCAGTAGCAATGTCACTTCATTCTCATTGCAGGATGTCGCACTCAACAATTTCACCGCAGGTGCCCGTGTCGAAGGTGATGCCTATACATTCGTAGGCACCATACCAGAGGAAACCCTCAATGGTGACAATTATTATTATTTTACTACCTCAAATACAATGCGTCCACTCATTAGCGGTAATAAAATACTCGCTATGCGCGGATATATGGAAGCAGACTCATCTACACCAGCTGCCACCGAACTGCTGTTTGTTATTGATGATATGATAACAGGTATCATGCACATTGATGCTGATGGTATGCAGGTGACGGAGGGTGATGTATATACCATCGGAGGTCAGCGCATCGGGTCGTCTCGTGAGAGACTACAAAAAGGTATTTATATTGTAAACGGTAAAAAGATTGTAGTGAAATGAATAAGATAAAGAAAGAATACGTGACACCCCAGATGCAGAGTATGGCAGCTTTGCTCTCAGACCTGATGGCTGGTTCTGTTAAATCTGATGACGAACCAATAGGACAAGACCCCACTCCCGGCACCGGCGAAGACCAGGCCGGCAGGGATTTCGGTAACTACAGCGTATGGGATGAGGATTAACATAATTACTATACCTAATCAAAAAAAGAAAAATGAAACATAACATATTCAAATATTTTTGCTTGCTGATGCTCATGGTAATGAGTATGGGGGCAAAGGCACAAACAGCATCGGATACCTACTTGGATATCAGCAATTATGCGTCTATAGGAACAGTTGGATTTAGTTCTAATGTAGACCAGTTGTATGATTACAACACCTCTACCAATACTTTGGTGTTGAGTGTATATGGTTCATACCAGTCTGTTAGTAAACAAACGTGGATTACAACCGAAGGTACAGGTAGTGCGAGTAGGACATGGGATGCAACAGGTCTTTTCAAAGGAAGTTCCTATTATCATACCTCAACAACAGCAAAGTGTGCAACTGTGAATGGTAGTCGTCACTGTTATTTTAATATCAAGGGTATAACCAGCGTCAGCGCTTTGGTGAAGTCCGGAGGGAAAAGTCGTTCCGCTATTTTGAATGTTACAGAAGGAGAGACTCAGGTCGGAACATCCTCAGATAATTCTAATACAGTTGCTACCATTTCGGTAACAGGACTTGATGCCACAAAAACCTACCAGGTTGAACTGACGGGTTCGGATGACAGTAACAATTCCGATGCATATGAGATCGCATTTGTTGGCTCATCCTCTTCCCAGCCAAAGACTGATGTTACACTGGCTTTCAACAATCCTACCACAACAGTAGTGGCTGGTCAGAAAGTGACAAATGTTGTAACTACGACTCCCGCTGGCGTGACAGGTGTGACATACGCATCTGGAGACACCAATATAGCTACTGTAAATAGCAGCACCGGCGAAGTAACTGGTGTTACTGCAGGTTCAACAACAATCACAGCATCGTTCGCAGGCAATGATAACTACAATCCAGCCACCTCAGTGTCATATAATATCACTGTAACAGCCAGTGGTGAGACACCGGT
>JAGDAU010000064.1 GCA_017959365.1 Prevotella sp. | reverse complement strand
TCATTGCGGCACTAAGCACTTGTGCCAAGGGGTTGGCAATGTTCTTACCAGCTGCTTGTGGCCATGATCCGTGCACCGGCTCAAAGAGAGGCGTGCTGGCTCCTGTACTTGCGCTTGGAAGGAGTCCCATAGAACCGCTTATGCAACTACCCTCATCTGTGAGGATGTCGCCGAATGTGTTCTCTGTAACCATGATGTCAAAGAATGTGGGCTCTGTAAGCATACGCATAGCGGCATTGTCCACAAACATATAGTCAACGTTCACCTCGGGATACAGAGGCTCCATCTCTTTGGCTATTTGTCTCCAAAGACGGCTGCTGGCAAGCACATTAGCTTTATCCACAACAGTAAGATGACGTCTTCTTCTCATGGCATACTCAAAGCCGACCTTCAGAATACGTTCCACCTCTGGACGGGTGTAGTAATTGGTGTCCCAGGCCTTGTCATTGTCCTGATATTTCTCACCGAAATACATTCCGCCGGTCAACTCACGGATGCATACAAAGTCAGCACCGCTCACCAGCTCTTCTCTCAATGGTGACTTGTGTACAAGACACTTGAAAGTCTGAACAGGACGGATATTGGCAAATAACCCTAACTTCTTGCGCATGGCGAGCAGACCCTGTTCAGGCCGTACCTTGCTTGTCGGGTCGTTGTCGTATTTAGGGTCACCAACGGCAGCGAAGAGCACGGCGTCAGCCTGCTGGCATGCCTGGAAGGTCTCTTCGGGGAAAGGGTCTCCCACGGCATCTATGGCTGCGGCTCCCACTAATGCCTCCGTATATGTGAGCTGATGACCAAACTTAGCAGCCACAGCGTCGGTGACTGCTTTTCCTACTTTCATGATTTCCGGACCGATACCATCTCCGGAAAGGATTGCGATTTTCAATTGCATAGTATTATTTTTTATGTTCGTCTTCAAAGATATTAAGCATTTTGAATGTTGCCTTGATGGCTGCCTCTGTCTGGTCTGCGTCAAGGCCTCGGGTGCGTATGATCCGGTCGTTGTGGTTCCACGTGATGATGGTCTGGACAAGTGCGTCGGTACGTCCACCCGGTGGTATGCTTACTGTATAGTTCTGTAGGAGTGGGAATGTGCGTCCCAGCTCTTCTTTGTAGATGTGGCGCAATGCCTTCACGAAGGCATCATATTGTCCGTCACCGGTACTTTCAGAACTGTATTCCTTACCATTGATATTTACTTTAATGCTTGCTATGGGTTTCAGTCCATAGCTTGTGGTTACCATGTAACTCACAAGACGCACTTTGTCTTCTGGCGCAGTGTGTTTCAGCACATCGCTAACAATGTAAGGCAGGTCTTCCTGTGTGACAATGGCTTTCTTGTCGCCGAGCTCTGTAATACGCTTTGTCACCTTTTGTGTCTGCTCGGGGGTGAGATCCAATCCTAACTCCTCTAAATTCTTAAGGATATTGGCTTTACCACTGTTTTTGCCCAGCGCATATTCCCTCTTTCTGCCAAAACGCTCTGGCACGAGCTCATTACTGTAGAGATTGTCTTTACTGTCACCATCAGCATGTACGCCGGCAACCTGTGTGAAAACGTTCTCACCTACTATGGGCTGGTTGGGGGCTATTGCTATACCACTATAGCTCTCGACAAGCCGGCTCACATCATTGAGCTTGTCCTCATTAATATTTGTCTTGGCGTGGAACTGGTCTTTCAGGATAACCTGAACACTTGCCAACGGTGCGTTACCGCAACGCTCACCCAAACCGTTGACAGTGACATGCACTCCCTTGTCAACACTCAGCACTTCGTCTAATTAGTTTCTCACAGCAAGGTCATAGTCGTTATGTGCATGGAAGTCAAAGTGCAGGGTGGGGTAGTGATGTCTCATCTTACGGAAATAATCCACCACCTGCAGAGGGTGCATGATGCCGAGAGTGTCGGGCAGCATATATCTCTTGATGTTATAGTCCCGCAGGCTGTCAACCAGTGAATAGACATATTCCGGATTGTTTCTCATGCCACTGCTCCAGTCCTCCAGGTATAGATTTACTGCCACGCCTGTCTTGTCTGCGTAGTCAAGCACACGATGGATGTCATCGAAATGCTCTTGTGGTGTCTTATGCAGTTGTTGGGTGCAGTGACGGTATGAACCTTTGCACAACAGGTTGATGACGTGTGCGCCACAATCACGTATCCAGTCAATGCTTAGGTTACCGTCAACGAAACCTAACACCTCTATACGGTCTGCCATGCTGTTACGCTCAGCGTATCGCATAATCATTTTTACTGCATCTCTCTCTCCTTCACTGACACGGGCAGACGCCACCTCTATACGGTCAACATTGATGTCCTGAAGGAGCATCTTGGCTATTACAAGCTTCTCGTGAGGCAGAAAACTAACGCCGTTGGTCTGTTCTCCGTCTCTTAGGGTGGAGTCCATGATTTCTATCCACGGACTTACCTTTGGTGAATATTGGCTGTCTATTTGTTCAGTTTTTCCCATGCCTCTATTTTGTCGGTTTGTGACAACAGGTAGTCAATGTCATCAAGACCGTTCATAAGACAATGTTTCTTGTAGCCGTTAATCTCAAATTTCTCACTCTCTCCTGTTGCCGTATTGGTAACGGTTTGCTCAGGCAGGTTTACTTCTACCTCCATTGTCGGGTCAGCAAAGATGCTGTCGAAGAGTCTCTGGAGGAAACCTTCGCTCACTACCACTGGCAACACGAAGTTATTTAACTCATTATTCTTGTGGATATCAGCGAAGAAAGAACTGATGACCACTCTGAATCCATATCCGGCTATAGCCCATGCGGCATGCTCACGTGATGATCCGCTTCCGAAGTTCTTGCCGGCAACGAGTATGCAACCGCCATAGCGCGGGTCGTTGAGAACGAAGTCTTTTATCTCATTTCCCTCTTTGTCATATCTCCAGTCACGGAAGAGGTTGTCGCCGAAACCTGCCTTGTCAGTGGCTTTCAGAAAACGTGCCGGAATAATCTGGTCGGTGTCAACATTCTCAAGTGGCAATGGTACACAGCGGCTGCGGATGATATTGAATTTCTGTTTCATTTTGGTTCGATTTTAGAAATAGTTTTATAGTTCTCTCGGATCTGTTATCTTACCTGTTATAGCGGCAGCTGCAGCTACAAGAGGACTACATAACAGTGTGCGGGAACCAGGTCCCTGACGACCCTCAAAATTTCTGTTGCTTGTTGACACGCAGTATTTCCCGGCTGGTACCTTGTCATCATTCATGCCAAGGCAGGCGCTACAGCCTGGCTGACGGACCTCAAAACCAGAGGCATGGAGTATCTTGTCAATGCCCTCTGCCTCAATCTGGCGATAGACAGCCCAGCTGCCCGGCACGAGCCAGGCGGTAACAGAAGCCGCTTTCTGTTTGCCATTTACCATTGCCGCAAAGGCACGGAAGTCTTCTATGCGGCCGTTGGTGCAGGCACCGAGGAATACATAGTCGATATCTTTCCCGAGGAGTTTCTCACCAGCCTCAAATCCCATATATTGCAGACTCTTTTTAAATCCGGCACGTGATGATTCGTCTATGTCCTCAACGTTTGGGATGTTGCCGTCAATGGCAATACCCATACCCGGGTTAGTACCGTATGTGATACGAGGACTGATCTCATCAGCAGAGTATGTCAACTCTTTATCAAAGACAGCATCGTCACTGCTGCGGAGTGTCTTCCAATATTCTACTGCCTTGTCCCAGTCATCACCCTTCGGACTATACGGTTTGTCTTTCAGGTAGGCGAATGTCACCTCGTCAGGAGCAATGAAACCACCTCTGGCTCCCATCTCTATGGACAGGTTGCATAGGGTGAGGCGTCCCTCCATGCTCAAACCGCGTATAGCGCTACCGGCATATTCTACGAAATAGCCTGTGGCTCCGGATGTGGTAAGCTTAGACATGAGAAAAAGGGCAACGTCTTTTGCTGTGACGCATTTCCCTAATGTACCGTCTATGGTGATGCGCATAGACTTAGGCTTCTGCTGCATGATGCACTGGCTTGACATAACCATCTCAACCTCACTCGTACCGATACCGAAGGCAACGGCACCCACAGCACCGTGGGTTGATGTGTGGGAGTCACCGCAAACGATGGTCATTCCAGGCAGTGATAGACCTTTCTCCGGTCCCACAACATGGATGATACCGTTGTCGGGAGACATCATGCCCCAGTGGCTCAAGCCAAACTCCTTGCAGTTCTTCTCTAATGTGTCAACCTGATGCTTGGATATCGGGTCGGCAATGGGTTTGTCCTGATCGTGAGTGGGGGTGTTATGATCAGGCATACAGAATATCTGATTTGGTCTGAAGCATTTTATTCCTCTCTTGCGCAAACCGTCAAACGCCTGCGGTGAAGTCACCTCATGGCAGTAGAGGCGGTATATATCCAGCTGTGTGGGACCATCGGGTATCTGCTGCACCACGTGTTGATCCCATATTTTGTCGAATAATGTGTTCATACTGCTTTATTCTTAAATTTGTTTATACAATCTATATATGCCTCAACGGAAGCCGTAACGATGTCGGTGTTGGCGCCGAAACCATAATACACGTTGCCATCGTATTCCACCTGCATGTGTACCTTACCCACATCATCAGATCCTTTGGAGATGGCCTGAATGGTAAACTCCTTCAGAGTCATCTGTTTCATAATGATCTTCTTAAGAGCCTTGATGGCAGCGTCAACAGGACCGTTACCCGTTGAGGCAGCCTCAAACTTCTGTCCGGTGATATCGAGACCGATGCTTGCTACGCTTCTTACTCCCATACCTGTCGTAACCTGCAGGAAGTCGAGCTTCACGGCGTGAGCATCGGCTGTGTCAGCGCCTGCCAGCATCAGTATATCGTCATCGTTGACCTCCTTCTTCTGGTCAGCCAATCTGAGGAACTTCTGATAGAGAACGTCTAAGCGTGCTTCATCCTTTATATCCACGCCAAGTACGGAAAGACGGTATTTCAGTGCTGCGCGACCGCTGCGTGCTGTTAGTACGATGCTGTTGTCGTCAAGGCCAATGTCGCGTGGGTCAATGATCTCGTATGTTCCTACATTCTTCAGCACACCATCCTGATGAATGCCGCTTGAGTGAGCAAAGGCATTACGTCCTACTATTGCCTTGTTAGGCTGCACAGGCATGTTCATCAGACTGCTCACCATACGGCTGGTAGGGTATATCTTTGTGGTGTTGATGTTAGTGTCAATACCGAGCTTGTGGCATTTCAATATCATTGCTATCTCTTCAAGAGACGTATTGCCGGCGCGCTCACCTATACCATTGATGGTGACCTCCACCTGCCGGGCGCCATTCATCACACCACTGAAGGTGTTGGCGGTTGCCATGCCTAAATCGTTGTGGCAGTGAGTTGATATGATAGCATTATGAATACCGTCAACATGCTCCATGAGGTATTTTATTTTCTCGCCATATTCAGAAGGCAGGCAATATCCTGTGGTGTCAGGAATATTCACTACTGTTGCTCCGGCCTTGATAACCGCCTCCACCACACGTGCAAGATATTCATTGTCTGTGCGTCCGGCATCCTCAGCGTAGAACTCAATGTCTTCCACGTATTTCTTTGCATATTTAACGGCTGCTACGGCACGCTCGATAATCTCCTCCCTGTTGCTGTTGAATTTATACTTTATGTGTGAGTCACTTGTACCTATACCAGTGTGAATACGCTTATGCTTAGCATATTGCAGGCTCTCTGCCGCCACGTCGATGTCTTTTTCCACAGCACGTGTAAGGGCGCATATCGTAGGCCATGTTACAGCCTTGCTTATCTCTATCACGGAATTAAAGTCTCCCGGACTTGATATTGGAAATCCTGCCTCAATAATGTCAACGCCCAGTTTCTCCAACTGTTTTGCCACCTGAATTTTCTCTACGGTGTTAAGCTGGCATCCTGGTACCTGCTCACCATCACGTAATGTGGTGTCGAAAATGTATAAACGGTCACTCATAAATAATTTATTTTTGTTTATATTTTTAATTCCATATTTATTATAAAAGCCTTTCACACATTGGAAGTGGAAAGGCTTTTTATACTATCTCAGATGGTATTATGAGCACATGTCAACACTTCCGGCTTCTTGACGAAGTCGTAGAAGGGAAATAATGCTAAGAATACCAGTGTTTTTTACCATTTTTCTCAATTTTGGCGCAAAGTTATAACTTTTTTCTTAGGAAAACAAGAAAATTGTTACTTTTTAACGAAAATAACGCAATTATTTGATTGTTCTGATTTTTATGTGTAAGTTTGCAACGTTAAAAACTAAATCATGAAAAGAATATTACTTACTATTTTGTCGTCTGTTTCGCTTTTGTTATCTTGGGCGGATAGTGGTATCGATTACGATGGCGTCAATCTTGACTTGTGCGATGATTTCACACGCTCCGAATGTGGTACAATGTACAAGAGTGTGATGAAAGAGGTAAGTGGAATGGCGGCATCACGTGTCACTACAGGATATCTGTGGGCTCATGGTGATGAGAATTTGGACGAAGACAGGAAAATCGTAGCCATTAAACCTGACGGGATATTGGCAATGACGGTAAAGGTTAATACCGGCAGTTCCAATCGTGATGACTGGGAAGATATAGCTACGGGTGTGTATGATGGTAAGCACTATATCTTTATAGGAGCAATAGGTGATAATAAACTCAAATACAAGGATGAGTATTACATCTATTATTTTGAGGAACCATCTGTCACAAGCGGCACCCGGACCATCAGTGCAAGCTATATCCGTTTCGGCTATCCGGACAATCAAGCTCACAATACAGAGACTCTTATGTACGATAACATGGAACAGATGTTTTATATTGTTGATAAAGTGGATGGGGGTGCTTGCACCCTTTATAAACTGCCATTCAAAAAAGATTATGGCACAGGTGTACAGGTGTTGACAGAGGTGACAACACTTGGAACAGGCAGCAGCTTTGAACTTGTTTGTGGCGGTGACATAAGCCCTGATGGCCAATGGATGGCAATAAAAAACAAGAAATATATACTGCTATGGGAGCGTCGGGGGTCTGAGAGCCTTGATGAGACAGCCAAACGCAGACCGGTGCAGATAGCAGCATACAAGAAAGAAGAACAGGGTGAGTCGCTTGCATGGGAGAATAACCTGTCTTTTTATACCACTAGTGACAGTAAGAAAGACACACCGATTTATAAGTATGTGCGTCCTTCTGCTATCCCTACGGATATAAATGATGTAGATATATGTGATGGTGAAAGGCGTTCTTCACCGTGCGTCCGAAAACGCCTCATCAATGGTCGTGTTTACATTATACGTGATGACAAGAGATATACAATACACGGTCAGATTGTAAGGTAAACAACTCTTTTCTTATTAACGTATGTGAAAATTGCGTATTTGTTTTGCCAGATAAAAAAAGAATAGTAAATTTGCACAGTAATAATCTATTTAAAAACCTAAATGACAATCTTATGGTAAACAGATTTATCTTAAACGAAGTGTCATACTTCGGACCCGGCGCACGTAAGGAACTGCCCGGTGTCGTGGCTCGTCTTGGATTTAAGAAAGCCTTGGTGGTGACTGACAAAGGACTGATGAAGTTTGGTGTCGCAAAGATGGTGCTTGACGTAATGGATGATGCTGGCATAGCATACGAGATTTTTGATGACGTGAAGCCTAATCCCACTGTTACCAATGTCAAGAATGGTATTGAGGCATGCAAGAAAGCTGAGGCTGATTTTATCGTTGCCATCGGCGGCGGTTCGTCAATGGACACAGCCAAAGGTATTGGTATCGTTGTCAACAATCCCGAATTCTCTGACATAGTGTCTCTGGAGGGTGTGGCAGACACTAAGAAAAAGTCGTTGCCCATCATCGCCCTGCCTACCACAGCGGGCACAGCGGCAGAGACAACAATCAACTATGTCATCATAGACGAGACACGTCAGGCAAAGATGGTATGTGTTGACCCCAATGACATTCCGTGTGTTGCCATTATTGATGCTGAGTTGATGTACTCTTTGCCTAAGTCTCTGACTGCCGCAACAGGTATGGATGCTATGACTCACGCCATTGAGGGTCTTATCACTAAGGCTGCATGGGAGTTAAGCGATATGTTTGAGATTAAGGCTATAGAGATGATATACAAGTATCTGCCTATCGCTGTCAGTGAGCCTACCAATCCCGTTGGTCGTGACGGTATGGCTGTGGCACAGTATGTAGCCGGTATGGCATTCTCAAATGTCGGCTTAGGTGTAGATCATGGCATGGCTCATCCTCTGTCGGCTCTGTTTGATGTGCCTCATGGTGTGGCATGTGCCATGTTGCTTCCTACCGTGATGCGTTTCAATATGCCTGCCGCAATGGACAAATATGTTGATATTGCCAAGGCTTGTGGAGTATATGTTGACGGTATGACTAAGGAAGAGGCAGCAGAGGCAGCCTGCAAGGCTATTGAGGATTTGAGCGCAAAGGTTGGCACCAATAAGCGTCTCACAGACCTTGGTATAGCGGAGAAAGACATAGAGGCATTGGCAGAGCAGGCTATTAATGATGTATGTACACCGGGTAATCCGCGTCCTGTTACCAAGCAAGACATTCTCGACTTGTATCACAAGATACTGTAAAATATCCCGCATTTGCCAAATAGTTGTTATCAGTTAAATGAGAAAGCTGTTATTATTAGTCGTTTTATCGTTATCTGTCAATATTCAGGCTCAAAGTCCTGAAAACACAGGTACCTACTACAAGACTGCTCATGGCAAGAAAGGTGAGGCGCTGAAGACCGCTCTCTACAATATTGTTAAAGACCCGTCTGTGGTTCATTACGATTCCTTGTGGTTTGTATATACTTTTACCGATATGCATCCAGAAGGCTATCTTTGGGATATGTACAGCAACACCACGAGGTATCCTGACCCCACGGATAAGACTTTACACAAAAACAACTATGAGGGAAGCGGCATCAACCGCGAGCACTCCATGCCTAAGAGCTGGTTTAACCCTGAGGACCGTGACAGCAGGGGTAAGCTGACGTATAAGGATGTCAAACCCATGTACAGCGATGTTATGCATGTAATCCCCACTGACGGATATATCAATAACATGCGCAACGACTTGTCATACGGTGAGACGACAGAACCCACGAAAGGGTCCGCCAACTATTTCAGTGTGGTGGGACCGTGCTCTTTGGATGATTTCTACGGATACACCATCTTTGAACCGAACGATGAGTATAAGGGCTATCTGGAACGTATCTATTTCTATCTGGCTACATGTTATGAGCCTTTAGTGGGTACATGGACAAGTGATATGTTTGACGCCGACAGCGATGAAGGATATCAGCCATTCTCACAGTGGGCAATGGATATGCTGAGGAAATGGTCGAAAGAGGATGGGGTAAGTGATAAGGAAAGGGCCCGCAATGATGCTGTATGGCTTGCGCAAGGCAACCGTAACCCCTTTGTTGACTATCCCGGACTGGAGGATTATGTGTGGTTTGATCGAATAGACGAACCATTCAGTTATGACGGTACGGACGCATCGACACCCATTGCGGTTACTCCGGCTAAGACAACTGAAATACCGTTGAACAATAGCTTCTTTGGCACCAGACTGAATACATCGCGTAGCTATTGGGAGCGTTTCCCGTTTATTGGTGAACGTGACGGAGTGACCGTGAAATACGCTTACGGCTGTGAGGGTAAGAATATGTATGTCAATAACACTCAGATGCGTTTTTATACTAATAACACGCTGACCTTTTCAACAGAACATGACTTGATAACAAGTATTGAGCTGAATGTGGTGAAAAACGACGCAAACCGTGTCTTTAAAGCTTCAACAGGCGAGATGGACGGCTATAAATGGACTGGCGAGGCTAAAGAAGTGCAATTTCAGTTGGAGTATGCCAGTGCGGGCGTTGTACAAATCAACAATGCTAAGGTTGAGGTGGTTCCCGCACCCGATACTGGTATCGTGGAGTTTGCTGTTACGCCAGTGGAAGACGGGTTCATATATAACCTGATGGGTGTGCGTGTTGACGCCGACCAGCTGAGACCTGGTATTTACATTCGCAACGGACGTAAGTTTGTAGTGAGGTAAACATTTTTGATAACTCAACTTTCGCAAGCTCCTGTTGAGTTGAGTTAAAAGATAAAAGTTGAATGTTGAAAGTGAATTAGTTAAAGAAATAGCCAGCAAAATTTTGCTGGCTATTTCTTGTTTCTTAATATTAATATTAAGCTTCTAATAATTTCTTTACCTGGTCATAGACGTTCTGACCTGTATAGCCGAGTTTCTCGTCAAGTACCTTATAAGGAGCGGAGAAACCGAAGCTCTGGAGTCCCCAGACGCAACCGTCGCCACCCACAAGACCCTCAAGGGTTACAGGTAGGCCGGCTGTCATGCCGAACTTCTTCTTTCCTGTTGGCAGAACGCTCTGCTGGTACTCTATAGGCTGGCTGCGGAACAGACCCTCTGAAGGCACACTGACAACGCGCACCTTAACACCGTCCTCACGGAGCAGTTTGGCGCCGGCGAGCAGGGTAGAGACCTCTGAACCGGCAGCGAGCATGATAACGTCGTAATCGTCATCGCTTCCAGCTACGATATATGCGCCTTTGGTTGCCTGACTATAGTCGTTACCCTCTGGCAGCATATCAATATTCTGACGGGAGAAGATAAGGGCTGTAGGTGTCTCGGTGTTCTCCATTGCCATACGCCAGCATACCGTTGTCTCCTCAGCGTCAGCGGGACGTACAACGAGCATGGAGTTCTTGCCATGATGATTCTTCAGCTTCTCCATCAGGCGGATCTGTGCCTCTTGCTCTACAGGCTCATGTGTAGGACCGTCCTCACCAACACGGAATGCATCGTGTGTCCAGATGAACTTGACAGGCAACTCCATGAGCGCTGCCATACGCACAGCGGGTTTCATATAGTCGCTGAACACGAAGAAAGTGCCGCAGGCAGGTATCACACCGCCATGTAGAGCCATACCGATGCAGCAGCATGCCATTGTCAGCTCTGCCACGCCAGCCTGGAAGAAGGCACCGCTGAAGTCGCCACGTACAATATTGTGGGTCTTTTTAAGAAAACCGTCTGTCTTGTCACTGTTGGAGAGGTCTGCGGAAGCGCAAATCATATTAGGCACCTGC
>JAGDAU010000063.1 GCA_017959365.1 Prevotella sp. | reverse complement strand
TACAGTGGTAACATGGTTATCACATACGTTAATGGTGCCGGTGAGGACGCTACATTCACCTTGGCAGTAAGTGGAGAAAAGCTTAATTCTAACTGGTGGTATGCTAACTTTGACGACGGCGAGGGCAACTCAGTATATCCGGAAGGATGTGTTTATCTGACCAATATCAATTTAACCAATGCCGGTTCTTATAGTGCTCCCAATTACTGCGCTTACTCTTCTGAGACAACGAACAATATCCTCGTAACACCAAAGCTGACCTCTGGTTCTGATGGTCAAATATTGTCGTTTGATGCAAAGATTTACAATTCTTCTAGGACAGGAGGTACTGTAAAATTGTATGCTGCTTCTACTGGAGAGGCTATTATCTCTGGTGAAGGACGTACTCAGCTGTTCGCTGTTAGTGGAGAGACTGGTGACGCTGATAACAAAGAACTTACTACAGACTTCCAAACATTTTATGTAACTGTTCCGACTGGTACACATTATATCGGTTTCGAGATTAGTAATTACGCTTGCGTTGATGAGATCTATGGTCTCACTCCTGAGATTCCTGATTTTGAAATGATCCATGGCGAAGCTACTTATCCTGCAACAGCTATGCAGAACAACACAGCTAAGATCACAGCTACACTGCAGAATATAGGTAAGAAAGAGATTGCTGGTAATGCATACAAAGCAACTATTACCATCCATAAGGACGGAACCGAAGAAAGAGAGGTTATCGAAGTTACAGACCTTGCAAATATTCCTGTCATTCAGAGGCTTACATTAGGCGAAGATGGTCTTGTTTGCGCTTCTACGATTTCCGTACCATTCAAACCTCATCTCGTAGGCGAGAACCTCGACATCCTTCTGGAACTCGACACCAATGACGGCACTAAGATAGAACACTATAGAGGTGGCAAAATAACAGTGACCGAGGAGGTTGCAAGCAGTGAGGCTACAGTTGGTACACCTAATGGTACGAATGGTGAAAACCCGTTGTATCTAAATTATAAGAATAGTGAATCTGTAACCCTCTATAATGCTGAGACATTGACTTCCTTCGGTCTCACACCAGGTGCTAAGATCAACAAGATTACCTATAAAGGTTATAAGACAACTGATGTGCAGACAACATCATTCCAGGTTTATTACCAGTGGACTGATGACCAGACACTGTCACAACCAGACAACAACACCTATCCTTATGCAACAGAAGGTATGACTAATATCATTGATGAAAATCATACATGGATTAAAGTTGGATCAACATCAGAACTTGGTGACATGATTGTCCTTGACTTTAGTGCTAATCCGCTAACTTATGAGCAAGGTAAATCACTTAAAATTTATATGCACTCATACGTGGATGGATATAAGGCTGCATATTTTGAGAAATCTACTATTTCGAACGATTTCTGCTACGTGCGAAGAGCTGATGCAGCAACAATTACATATAGTTGGTATAAGAGCAATCCTGCTGTTATTCACCTCTCTCTTGCCTCCGAGCCCACCATCGCTACCGGTACAGTGACTCCTAAGAGTTCTGACGAAGGTATCGTCGGTGCTACCGTAACATTCTACAATGCTGAGAATGACGTTAAGTACAGCACAAAGACAGGTGATAATGGTGAATATAGCGTGCCTATCATCCAGAGTGGACTGAGCTACACCGCTACAGTAACCATGGACGGTTACCTTGACACCGTGGAGGATGTTCAGTCATTTGACGCTGCTAATAACTTCAAGCTTCTCACCGGCTTCATCCTTGACGAGACAGCAGAAAACGAGGATATCATAAGCAAGTACAATGGCGCGAGCGTCGATAAGGTTATTGTCAACTACACCGCCAAGGCTGGTTGGAACACCATAGTACTGCCGTTTGAGATCACTGGTCTGCCGTACGCCGAGACAAAGGTTTATGAGCTTGTGGACTACATGGATGGCAGCCTGCAGTTTGTTGAGCATACAGACAATCTGAAGGCTAAAACACCGTATGTATTCTACGTGGAAGAGGCACAGACAGAGCCTATGGAATTTGAGGATGTAGCTCAGGTTATTGACGATCTGCCAGATTATGCTACCCCAACGGTTTCATTCATAGGTACCTACTCTCCTATCCCCGCCGGTGTTATGACAGGCTGGTATGGTGTTGTTCCAAGCACAGGACGTATCGCCAAGGCAGGCTCAGGAGCCTCTATCAAGGCACTGCGCGCTTTCTTCGCCTTAGAGACGAGTTCTCCTGCTGAGCTTAATGCTATCTTCACCGATGCAGAGAACATCGACACTGCCATCGAGGGAATAAGCATTGAGAACGGTCAGTTGAACATCAACGGTGCCGTTGACTACAGCAAGCCTGTTTACAACCTCTCAGGTCAGCGTGTAGGTCGCGACTATAAGGGTGTTGTAATCCAGAACGGCAAGAAGATCGTTGTTAAGTAAACCGGATAATAGATGGCTATAGTTGCTATAGCTACTATAGAGACTATAGTCATCTATTCCCTTAACTTTTAAACTGAATAGACTATGAAAAAGAAATATATAGAGCCGCAGTTGAAGCAGCTGAACGTAGAGGCGGCGAGCCTGTTAGACCAGTCACGTTTAGATCAGACTCAGCAGTATCAGAGTGTCACCCCTACTGAAGAGGAGTTCAATGGGGAGTTTGGCGCACGCAACAACTCCGTATGGGATACATGGGAGGAATGAGTAAAATAAATGTTGAAAGTTAAAAGTTGAAAGTTGAAAGTTGAAAGTGAATTAGATTTGATACTGACATCTTTTACACAACGCCTCTGAACCCCACCCCTGCCTTACGGCCACCCTTCCCCTCAAAGGGGCGGGGAATAGAGGGGAGTAGAGAAATTTATAAAAAGTCGTTATAACGTTATAACGGAATAACGGGATTTCGGTCATCTTAAAACGACCGTCAAAACACCGGAATTTCGTCATAACGTTATAACCGTCATAACGAAACATCGGATTATCGGAATATCAAATGTTGAGAAAACGATTAAAAAATAATATTATTGATTAAAAAATTAACAATGAAAAGAAAATTTATTTTATCATCAGTGTTTGCCATTGCAGCCCTGACACTCAACGCGCAAACCATCTTGCAGGAGGACTTCGAGATCGGTAAGCCTGCGGAGGGAGAGACAAGGGTGGCTGCCGGTGACGGATGGACCACAGTAAACGGGTACACCGGCACCGTAACCAAATACAACTGGCATAACTATTATCATGACGCCAGCGATGGTAAGCCCACCATCAATGGCAGCGGATGCGCAGCGGCTGACTCACCAACGTATGATGACGGCACAGGACAGGGTCTCGGACCGCGTGAGGAGATACTCCTCACCCCGGAGCTGAACCTTGATGACAACTATATGTTGCAGTTCTCATGGAAAGTGAGCCCCATGAATACCTACGACAATTACAAGTACGACCTACAGGTGCGTATCGTGGAAGGTGACAACATCGCCGGCGCAGAGACCGTATTCTCCATCCAGGACAAGAACATGCTGAAGGAGAGCGGTGTGCTGACATTCCCCATAGATACATGGGACCTGCACATCTCTAAGATTGACCTGAGCGACTGGAAGGGTCAGAAAGTCAAGGTGGCTTTCGTGTACAAGATGTACAAGAATGTAGCCAACGTAGCATGGCTCGATGACGTGAGCGTAAAGAAATTCACACCCGACACTACACCCGTGCCTACCCTCTCGCTCGACCGCATCAACTTCGGTTACTCTGAGGGAAGCGGTGAGCCGCAGATGTATGTGGGTGAGAAATTCTACTCCGACAACATCACACTCACCAACAACGGCCTCAACGGACTTAAGATCAACAGCGTTGACCTGCCAGAGGGCGTGGCGCTGACCATAGACCCCACAACGGTGAACCTCGACAAATACGAGAGCGTTGACTTCAATGTCAGCTATACCGCATCGATGACCAGTCCGGCAAAGGGTGACATCGTGCTGCACACCAACGGCGGTGACGCCACCATAGCGTTCACCACCAAGAAGGTGCTCGTGCCGGAGGACTGCACCCTTGAGACCTTCGAGGGCAACTACCCACCGGCAGGATGGAAAGCCACAGGATGGAACGAGTCTCCGTTCCCAAGCTCTCTTGAGGGCGACCGCTCCGTAATCTGTTCCGGCAATTTCACCAACTCTTATATTACCACACCACGTCTTGACCTCTCTAATGGCGGAAGTATATCATTTACTTACTATAATGCCTTCGACAGCGAGGACGGCACCACAGCCCCCGCCTATGACATCACCCTGCAGCTGTCAACCGACGGCGGAGAGACATGGTCAGCATTATGGGTCAGCGACTACAACAACGTTAATGTCAAGGAGACAATAACCATTGACCTTGGCAAGCGTAACGACAACTGCTATGTGCGCTGGTATTATCCCGCCATCGAGACAGATGACGAGGGTGCATACGAGCACAGCTCTTTCTATATGGACCGTGTGCTGCTCCCGGCTCTCTATGGCGCCGACGGAGTGCCTTTCGCCGCACAGTATGTCAGCCCGGCAAACAACGCCGAGAGCGTCTATCCGAGGAATATCACCTTGGAATGGAAGGAGGCACAGTTTGCTGACGGATACAAGGTCTATGTCGGCTCTGACGCAGATGCCACAGATCTCGTAAACGGTGAGATCACCGAAGGTCTTACATACACCATACCATCAGCTCCATACGAGACCACCCTCAAATGGAAGGTAGTGCCTTTCAACAGCAAGGGTGAGGCTGCAGGTGTACCGGTATGGAAATTCACCACACAGAAAGACGCCAGCGTTGTGGAGTTCCCATACGAAGAGAACTTCGACGAGTGCGTCAATAGTGTCATGGTTCCAGAGGGCTGGCTCAGCGAGACAACAATAACCAAAGACTATCCCACATGGACCAACCGCTGCTGGCAGCCGCTGAACACCAACAAGGCGTATGGCGGCAAGGGTGTGTCAATGTACACCATGTGGCTCTATGGCGGATATAACTCCACTATCACATCACCAGAGTTCAACCTCCCGGCAGCAGGTCAGGAGATGAGCATCTCATTCGTATGGGGTGACAACCATCCCGTTGATCTTATCATAGATGAGACCGGCACCCTGAAGAAGCAGAACGTTCCGGGTGGCAACGGTTACAGCGACTTGGTGTTTGAGATCTTCGCCGACGGAGCATGGACACAGGCAGCTTACCTCTCTGAGAACTATAATACGGATGGCGACACCAAGTACTGGCGCAACGAGAAGGTGGATCTCTCTGCCTACGCCGGCAAGACGGTGCAGTTCCGCTGGATTAACAACAGTTACAGCAGTGCACACCGTGGCGCCGCTCTCGACAACATCGTCATCGACGGTATCGTGGGCGACAAGGTGTTCTTCAACAAGACTGGCTGGGATGCCGGCAGGGTTAACTATGAGAGGGCTGTCAACAGCGGTGACATATTCAATATGATCAACGACGGTGTCAACTCCCTCAAGGTGAAAGCCGTGACATTTGGAACGGAGAACTTCCAGACATCTCTTGCAGCCGGCACCACAGTACCCGTGGGCGGCTCCGTAAATTTCAACGTACAGTTTAACGCCAAGCAGACAGCGGCAGTTGTCAATGACGTGATGACCATCGAGTTTGAAGGTGGTTACAAAGCTGAGTTCCCCGTAAGCGGTGAGGCTCTGCCACTGAACGAGTACTTACAGAGCTTCGAGAATAATCCTCTCGACCACCCATGGAAGGATGAGTTCACGATGATTGACGTTGACGGTCAGGTAACCAATGAGTTAGGCTACTATGAGACAATCGTTGAGAACGACGGCGGACGCTACGCCTTCACATCAGTGGAGCATAACAACGCTAACCTTACCGCCCACAGCGGTAAGCACACCGTGGCAGCAGCTGCCATTTCCACCGGCAGTGCCAACGACTGGCTCATCAGTCCGCGCATGGTTGCTACAGAAAACTCTAAGTTTGAGTTCTATGCCCGTAACCTCGGTACCACCAACAGCGTATTTGTTGGCGACAACGACTATCACAACGTGGGTATCTACGTCAGCGTGACAGGCAACGAACAAAAAGACTTCATAGAGCTGCAGTCTCCGAAGGAGATGGCTTATCTTGGCGAGAACCAGTGGCACCACTTCGAGGTTGACCTCAGCGCATACGCCGGCAAGAAGGTGTATATCGCCGTGCGCCACACAGAGGCTACCGCCAACGACATGGCGTTCTTCGATGACTTCACATTCTGGAACTTCGGTAAGGTTGGTGACATCAACGGCGACGGTGATGTTAACACCACAGATATCACAACCCTGTATAATGTGATCTTCGGAACCGACACCACCACATCAAAAGCACTCTGCAACATTGATGACAGTGAGGACCCGGAGCCTAACACCAGCGATGTGACAGCTTTGTATAACATAATATTTGGAACCGCGAAGTAAATTAATTAACAAGGGCGGATGAATATCCGCCCTTGTTGATTAACTATAGTAACTCAACTTTCGCAAGCTTCAGTTGAACTGAGTTAAAAGAGAAAAGTTGAATGTTGAAATAGTGCAATAGAAATTTTTATTATGAGAAAAGTTTACTTTATCGCATTATTCGTTTTCCTGGGGATGGTGACGGCAGCCGCGCAGAAGCGTGACAAGACGCTTACCATCAGCGTGACAACGGCAACGGGCGAGAGCCTCACAGACCAGCCGGTGAGCCTGACACAGACAGACTATGACCTGAACTACGGCACACTGAAACTGAACGCTGATGGCATATGTACCGTCAAGGTGTATGCAGGAAACCACAGCGTGTCCGTAGAGAGAACGGGATATGAGACAGCCACAGAGACATTCACCGTGGCGGAGGAGGCCACAGAGGCAAGCGTAGAACTGGTACTCGTGGAGAAGGTGAAGACACCATACTCACTGAAAGCCGATGCCGTGCATAACGCATACACCGGCACCGACGACATCACCATGACATGGAACACCGAGGAGCCCGCATTCTTCGATGACTTTGAGAGCTATGAGGGATGGGCTATACAATTCGGTGAGTGGACCGGCATAGACGCTGACCAGGAACAGGCTGCTCCGCTGCTCGGCGAGTATCCCAACCGCGGCTCGATGCAATATGCACAGATAATCAACCCCATGACCGTGGAGCCTACATGGTGGTATGACTACCCCATCCTACGCCCGTATGACGGACAGCAGTATGTGGGATTCACACGTACCAACTCCGGTCTTGCCAACGATGACTGGCTCATATCACCCGTCATCACCGCAGGCACAGACAATGTGCTGTCTTTCATGGGAAAGGCAGGCGACCAGTTTGCGGAGCGCTTCATGGTGTATGTCACCACAAAGACCGACAACCCCACACAGGAAGACTTCATACGCTTAGACAAGGGTAACTATGAGACCGCCGACTATAAGGGCTGGCAGTGCTACAGCTATGACCTCAGCGCATACGCCGGTAAGGAAATCCGCTTTGCCATCCGTTACATTAGCGACTACAACCGCTACCGTTCGTTCATGCTGATGGTGGATGATGTGTATGTAGGTCCCGACACACCGGCGGTCATTGAGTATGCCAAGCATAAGGCAGCGGTTCGTCGGGCAGCCATGCGCGCACAAGGGAGTGCGACTGTTTCGTCGCAGGCAAGACGCGTGCAACGCTCACTGGCCAACCCCAACGAGGTGTTCCACGTCCTGTTAGACGGCACTGAGGTGGGTACCACCGAGGATTACAGCTATACCATTCCCAATGTCTCCGCCGGCACACACATCGTAGGTATCAAGGCGGTGTATGTGGCTACAGAGAGCGAGACGGCTGAGATGGAAGTCGTGGTAGGTGGCGACAACTACTCCAAACTGACATTCAACGTTACCACCGACAGTAAGCTGGGCGCTGACGGTCAGACCATCAACCTTACCAACACTGCAACATCTGAAAGCTATCAGGTGACGGTGGCTGACGGTAAGGCGGAAATACTGTCACTGCCTAACGGCACATACCTCATATTCATTGAGGAGGGTGCCTTCAGCGAATATCAGGCTACCGTCACATTAGATGGCGACAAAGAGCAGGATATCGCACTCACCGACAACGTGATAAACCCGTATAACATCACAGCGACAGAGAAAGACAAGGGTACATACGAGTTGAAATGGAACCAGGAGCTGCGCTTCACTGACAGCTTTGAGGAGTATGATGACTTCGCAACAGGATCATTCGGAGAATGGATAACGGTTGACAACGACCAGACACCGGTCTATCCCATTGGCTTAGGCAATACGTCAAACGTCGTTTCATTCCCGGGTTCCGGAACGGCAAGCAACCCGCTGCCCTTAGGACCAATTGTCTTCAATCCCTGGAACACGACACCCCCGATGATGCCCACCGACCCGGCTATAGCAGCCCCCGACGGCGACAAGACCATACTCTTCTGCTCACCGCAACAGGCAAAAGCCGACAAGTGGCTCATATCACCGCTCTTTGAGATACACGACAACTACACCTTCAGCGTCTATGCCAAGGGTTACACATCGATGTATCCGGAGTCAATGGAGTTTGCGGTGTCGGAGTCTGGCAGCGCCAACACTTACGACTTTACCATCCTTAGTTTCGCTAACCGCATCTCCAGTGAGGAGTGGGCGGCTTACGAGACCGACCTTGCTGATTACGTGGGCAAGACGGTGCGCGTGGCTGTGCGCTACACATCGCAGGATGCCTTCCTCGCACAAGTGGACATGTTTACCATAGGCGCCAAGGAGGGAACAGAGACAAGTGTTGACTACGGCAACGTGTTGAGATACGACGTCTTCCTTGACGGTGAGAAGGTGGGTGAGACAGAGACACCAGCCTACACCTTAACAGACCTCACCCCAGGCAAACACGTGGTAGGCGTGAAGGCTGTGTACCAGAACACAGAGTCGCAGACCACAGAATATTCCATCGAGGTGGTATCAACAGGTATTGAAAAGACCGTCGTTTCAGGAGAGGTAACACCAGTGGAGATCTACAACCTGCAGGGTGTGCGTATTACCGGCAGTACTCCACATAAGGGTGTCTATATCATCCAGAGTGGCAACACCTACAAGAAACGGATGTATTAAGTTGACGAGTTGACAAGTTGACGAGTTGATTGTTTTAAGCTTATAAGTTAACGAGTTGACAAGTTGACAAGTTGATTGTTGAGAGTCACCCGCCAGGCACTCCCCTCCCCTCGAAGGGGAGGGGCTGGGGTAGGGTAAAATATATCACAACACAATTATGAAAAGAACAGTATTAATAATATTATGCGTCATCATGGCTTTTACTGCCCATGCGCAGCAAAAGCAGGTGACAATAGGGACGGGGCTTTTCGGGCAAACCGAAAAGCACCCTGGCCAACGGATGGCTAATATTACGATAGATGCCGGTATGCAAAGGGGCAAGGCGATGGCTAAGTCACCAGCACGTATGGGTGTCACCCAGCGTAAGGACCTGAGCAAGACAGAGCGCCTCGTGGGATATACCACCACCGATGATATGGAGATAACGGCATACATCGGTGAGGCTGGAACATTCTCCATGGGAGCGTTTCTGACAGAACAGATGCTTGCCTCATACGTTGGATGCCGAATAATCGGAGTGCGTTTCGCAGTGGCAAAATCAATAGGCCGAACAAGGGCTTTCATCTATTCCGCAAAAAACGGTGGCCTTGTGGAAGAGGCATCACAGTATCAGCGTACCTACGAGGGATGGAACACCGTGATGCTGAACGGCGAGGGAGTAACGATAGAAGCCGGGGTGCCTATATTCTTCGGTTTTGACTATGTCGAGACGGAGGACATGGCAGCAGCCCAGGACGGAGCCCTCTGCCTCACCGGCGAGAGTACAGATGGAGCATTCTATGCCTACGGAGACTTCGGTCAGGGTCTGAACCTTTACAGCATTGACGGTGGTAAACTGTGTGTACAACTGATTGTTGACATCAGCAGCCTGCCCGCCAAAGACCTTGACTTCACCATGCTGCTCTCCGGTGCAAAGTATAAGCAAAGGGGATTTAAGATCAACGCCCTTGCCGCTTACGACAATGTGGGCAGGGACAGCATCTTCAGTTATCAGCTGGCATATCAGTTTGATGACCTGCAACCAGTGTATTACCTCTGTAAGGACACCATTCCTGACGGCAAGGGTGACGCATGGGAAATCAATGCCGACATACCCGATGAGCTAAGCTTAGGAAAGCATGTCTTCAGGGTGTTCGTAAGCGAGATAGAGGGTGAAAAGCCAGAGACACACGTCAACGACACCGTGGAGGCGGACTTCTTCCTATATGACGAGGCGTTTATGAGGCAGAAGATCTATATGGAAATCTACAACGACCAGTCATCGGTGTATGGAGCTTTGCTCAATGACGTTATTGCACAGATGCGGCAATGGATGAATGAGGGCATGTTATCCAACCAGTTGATTTTCACCAACAACTATAAAAAAGGTAACAAACTGGCTATCGCTGACGGGCAGTTCCTAAACGATGTATATGCCTACTCCTACCCCACCTTCACCATCAACAGGTCGTACTACCCCGGTGAGGCATACGTGGCATACGAGATGAACGACTACCTCAGCACCGGTAGTACAGAATTGTGTGCCAGCATACTGAGCAGCATGATTGAGGAAGACATAAATGATCCGGCATTCGCCACCATTAACATTCATCCGGAGTACAACGCCGCAACCAACATGCTGAGCATAACCCTTACCGGTGATGTGGCAGAAGGCATTGATGACTTCTTTAAAGAGGGTCTTGCAGCCACCATTCTCCTCAAGGAGGATAATGTCACCTCAACACAGGTAGTGTATAATTTCGATACTCAGCGTACATCCACCAATGGCAAATACAGCCATAACAACGTGTTGCGCAAATTCCTGACAAGTCCGCAGGGAGACCGCATCACAGTGGAGAACGGCAAATACAAAATTGAGAGAGTGATAAGCCTTGAGAAGTCATGGAAACCCCAGAACCTCTCTGTTGTGGCATTCATTGCTAATGCCGTGGAAGAGTACACGGAAGAAAACATCTACGACATTGACATCACCAATGCCAATGACATGAGCTTAGCCGACGTGATAGACACCTCGTATGAGATGAACACCACTGACGTCACCAAACTGTATAATATCATCTTCGGAACAGACACCACATCGTCCAAAGCGATATGGAACATCGACGGCGAGGGAGATGTTAACACGTCTGACGTGACAGCGTTATATAATATCATCTTCGGCACGGCAAAGTAAGCTAATTCAAGTTTCGCATTCGCTCAACTTGTTTTAGTTGAATGTTGAAAGATGAAAGTTAAATGTTGAAAGATGAAAGTGAATTACAAAACAATTAAAAATCCCTCTGAACTCAGGGGGATTTTTTTTTCAACTCCAACGTCTCAACCCCAAACTCCCGCACCAACTCTAAGTCGTGGGAACTCATAAGCACAGTCTTGTTCTCATCCTTTGCCAAACGGCAAAGCAGACCAAAGACAGCACGCTTACTATCGTAATCAAGGAATGCCGTCGGCTCATCAAGTAAAATAACAGGTGTCTGCTGGGCAAGAGCACGCGCTATCATCACCTTCTGACGCTCACCATCACTTAGCTCGTCTATATTCTTCGTTGCTAAAGAGCCAATACCCACCATCTCTATGGCTTCTCCTACAATTACACGGTCGGCATCACGCAGAGAGCCGAAGAACCCCGTGTAAGGCGAGCGACCCATAGCTACCAGCTCCTCAACACTCATGTTACGCAAGTCAAGACGGTCTGTCAGCACAATGCTCACTAATCTCGCCATGCTCTGACGTGACAAAGTGGAGATATCAACGCCATTGATACTTACTGATCCACCCAACATTGGCTGTAAACCCGCAATGGTACGCAACAGCGTCGATTTACCAATGCCGTTACGGCCAATGAGGCATGTCAGCTTACCATCACCTATCATAGTGGTTATGGGTGGTAACAACGCAACTCCATTATTGCGCCGTCCCCTGTATCCAATACCGTATCCGATAAGTAAATCCTTGAGCTCAAGCATGATTCATATATTTTGAGTTGAAAGTTGACAGTTGAAAGTTGAAAGTGAATTACTCTAAACTTTAAACCAACATTGTTATTTTTCAGCGAAGATAACAATAAAAACTTAAAAACTCATAAAAATTATATTTCTTTCATAGAATTATAGTATTTTTGTAAATTGAAATGAAAGGGGGCGTTATAACGATATGTCGATATATCGGAATAACGAAATATCGATTAAACGATTAAAAAAAATATATGGAAAATAAAGATCTTAAACTAAAAGCCGAACAACTAAGGTTGCGACTAATACAACTTATCCACGATGGACATACAGGGCATACCGGTGGTGACCTGTCAGTGCTGAACCTCATGACGGTGCTGTATAACCGTATATTGAACGTTGATCCAAAGAACCCCAAGATGCCGGAACGCGACAGGTTCATACTTAGCAAAGGACACTGCGCAGAGGCTCTGTACTGTGTATTGGCAGACAAGGGATTTATAGCAGAGGAAGAACTGAAGGCATACGGCACATACCACGCACACTTAGGCGGTCACCCGGACGTGACAATCCCCGGCGTTGAGATAAACAGCGGTGCCTTAGGTCATGGCCTGGCAGTGGGAGTAGGAATAGCATTGTCTGCCAAGATGGACCAGAAAGGCTACCACACATTCGTAGTCATGGGCGACGGTGAGCAGGCGGAGGGCTCTATCTATGAGGCAGCCATGGCAGCTAACAAGTACCACTTAGACAACCTCGTGGCATTCATCGACCGCAACGGTCTGCAAATCAGTGGCAGCACAGAGGACGTGATGCCCCTTGAGAATATACGTGAGCGGTGGACAGCTTTCGGATGGGATGTGATAGACCAGAACGGTGATGACATAGACGATATCGTAAAAGTCCTGACAAGCATTGACTTCAATAACGGCAAGCCCCATCTTATCATCTCGCATACTACCAAAGGCCGTGGTGTGTCATTTATGGAGAACGTAGCAAAATGGCACCATGGAGTACCTACCGAGGAGCAATACGAGCAAGCGGTGAAGGAAATAACGGAGCGGGTTGACGAGTTGACATGTTGATAAGTTGATAAGTTGACGAGTTGACAAGTTGACGAGTTGATAAGTTGTTAGATGAGAGATCGGTATTCCGGTATTCCGACATTCCGGTATCCCGAAAACTATCTAACGCAAAACATAAAACAAAAAACAAAAAAC
>JAGDAU010000062.1 GCA_017959365.1 Prevotella sp. | reverse complement strand
TTTGTGTTTTGTGTTTTATGTTTTATGTTTTGTGTTTTGTGTTTTATTTTTTGTTTTTTGTGTTAAATAGTTTTTACTATCAAAAGCAAGACTAATCAATCGTAAATTGTAAATCGTAAATAGTAAATAGTAAATAGTCAAATAGAAATCTCCTCATTCTTTCATGATTCTTTCCATCTCCTCAAATTGAGCTCCCATATTAAGATTAAGGTATATGTTATATAGTACCGGTCCCCACTGTTCTTTTCTCTCTGGGGCGAGACTACGGTAATGCTCCATATACGGACGGGATTTCTCATAATAAGAGTTGACACGCTTTCTAACCTCTCTTGAGGGTCTGTTGCTGTGGTCTATTTCGAGAGCATGGTTAAAATAGGCTATACCAGCCACATACCATGCCTCTGGCACAATGTCACTATCCTGCTCTATCACCTCGCTTGCCAATGATGCCGCTTTGATGTAGTCTCCCTGTTTTACCAAAAGTGAACTCTTGGCATATTTATAGTACACATTGTCAGGGTCCACCTTCAGGGCCTCATCGGTAATCACCATAGCAGTATCTATCATGCCCACCCTATCATAATACTCTACTATACGTGGAAAGAAATAGGTGTGTGATGGGAATTTGGAGAATCCCTCTTTTAGGGTTTTGACGTAATTGGTGGTGTCTTTACGCATCAGATATGTCTCTGCCAAGTGATGAAGGGCAAAAGGCAGACGTTCTTTCTGAGACAGTCCCAACTCACGATACTTCAATGTCTTATCAGCATCCTTGAGTTGATAGCCACAATAAATAGTCCAATATGCCGCAGATGACATCAGGGAGTCTTTCTCAATATAATCATAGCCGCTGAAAAGAGGCTGGCGGTCACATTCTATATACTGACGGAAAAAGTCGTATGCGGTGTTATAGTCTGACTTACGCAAGAAAAACAGACCTCCGTAATAGAGATTGGGGCGGTATTTGTCCATGATAGCCGCATTACGCTCACGGAATTTCTCTTTCACATTATTCATTTTCACGAATCTCTGTTCAGCGGAATCCAACGACTCGCGCACCTTAAACAGTTTACTCATCTTGCGGAAAACCGTTGCGGTGTCTGACTTCTGGTTAAGGTAGAGTTTCTCGTTTTCAATATCATAGTCCTTTTGTGCTATCTCCGCCAGAGTGGCGTATATCCTGACATTGTTATGGGTGGTGGAGTCTTGCAATAATGTTGTCATCAGTTTTTCCGCCTTGTCAAGGTTCTTGCCCGTCTTTACATATCCACGCGCCTCATCAATCATCTTCCTTATCTTTGATTGAGAATAATGCTTTACGGGTGTCGGTTTCTTACCGTCATCCGTCTTTGTCTCCTGAGCCGTTACTGTCATCGATGACACAAAAAACAGCAATATCAACAATAGTTTTATCATTTGTTGAGGTTTTGAGGTTATAAGCCCCCCTCCTCCTTTAGGAGAGGGAGCGGGGAAGAGGCTGAGGTTATGAGGGTGTAAGGTTATGAGGTTATAATAGTTTAATGAACAAAGGGTTTCAGTTCCTCTGCCTTATCTCTATCTCCTTTCATCTGATAAACGGTGTATAGCGGGGCTACCCAGTCTAATCTCATCCGTTTGGGGTCACATAGTCTAACCGCCTCAAGCATCTCCTGAGCCTCGTCAAGGCACCGTGTCTTCAGGCTCTTGTCACCGCCATCTGACTCATTGACAAGCGCTGCTTTGTTAAGCAGGCAGAGCGCCAGATTATACTTGATCTCTGCTTCATTGCCTTCCTTCTGTAAAGCCATACGATAGGCGGCGGCAGCCTCCATAAAATTGTTTTTTGTCATCTCCGTCTCGGCCAGCAGGAGCCATGCACGCTGGTCATCTGGTTGGCTGTTGAGCATCCACTCCACCATCTCTCTTGTCATACTGATGTCATTACGCTTATAGCAATACTCTGCAATGAGCAGGAATGGGCGCTGGTCTGCGGGGTTTTCTGCATATAACGACTTGATTGTGCTAACATACCGCAGCGTGTCCTCATGGGTATGCATCACATTCCTCTTTGCGACAGCCTCTGCCACTCTGGCATCAAAGGTCGTATCATTAACCACCAGACCATCAGCCGCATGCGCCATACCAGCATACAAAACCATTAAGGACAATAATAACAATCTCATGCAAAAAAACTATTAAAACCGGTCATATCTGTTACGATATGACCGGGATGTATGGATTATAAGTTTCGCATTCGTTAGAACTCAATCGGAGCAGATATTATTTCCTGCCGTTGAAGATGTCGTCAACATCCTTATACCTGCTGTCCTCAGCACCATAGAGGTTGTAATATGCCTGACGCAGAGGAGCTGCCCAGTTGGCAAGCTGACGCTCAGGATCAATCTGGCGGGCCTTCTCAAGATAGCTGACAGCCTCCTCAAAGAGTGCCTTGTTCTCTGTCTCAACACCCTGGTTAACGAGTGAGAAACCAATGAAGGTGTTTACCTGAGAATTGTCAGGAGTAGCGGCGAGAACCTTCTTGAAGTCAGCTATGGCCTCAGCGTACTTGCCACCATACATGAAGTTACGGCCTCTTACTGCAAGAGCCATGGTATTGTTAGGGTTGGAGGCGAGAGCCTGCTCAACGAGTGCGTTAACAGCAGCATCGTCATTCTGTCCGCTGTAGAGGTCACAGAGTGTGCCGAAGACTACCTCGTCATTAGGAGCCTGAGCCAGTTTTGCCTTCAACTCATCAATATATCTGATTGAATCAGCATGGGTCTTTAACTGAGCCTGCTTGATAGCCAGTTTCATATTGGCAACTTCCTTGCTCTTTTCAGGGTCGTTGGCAGCAATGTCTGCGTAACGCTCCGCATTAGCGAAATCCTCTGCCTGGAAAGCGAAGATAGTAGCGAAGTAAGCGATGTTGGTGAGGTTGCCATCCTCAGCACGGTTGTGCTTAGCGAAGATACCACCGTCAACGGTGTCAACATACTTAGCCAGGAACTTATATGCGTTGTTTTGGTCATTGACACCCTGGTAATAAATACCACCGTTGATAAGGTTTGGACGGATGTTATACAGGCGCGCATCGTTAGCATCAGCAAACTTTGGTTTCACCTTGCCCTTAGCGTCTGGCAGCTGGTCGTATTTGTCACACTCCAAAGCAGCCTCAAAAGCGTTCATCAGAGCTGTGTACATCTTAGCCTCATCCACGGGTTTGTTACCCTCCTTGCCAAGCTGCTTGTTTGTCTCGTTCTCGATGACAATCTTGTTCTCGGCATTGTACTCATCCAAAGCGAGGTCAACGAGCTTATTGTAAGCCTTTGCCTTCTCCTGGTCATTGGCGAGCTGAGAGAGCGACTGCTCAATCATAGTTTTTGCCTCAGCGTAGCTTGCTGCTTTCATGATAGCTTTCAGTGCGTCGCTGTCGGCGGCGAAGGCAGAGGTAGCGCCAAGGACTACCAATACCATCATAAGTAATTTTTTCATAATTTTCTGTCGTTTAAATTGGTAAATTATTATTTGTAATTATTTTTTACACCTCTGTATTGACGTCATCAGCCTCTGAAGGTTTAACGTCATCAGCCTCGGCCTGCGCCTCAGAATGGTCTTCTGTGGAGGTTGCCTGTCCTGTAACGTCTGCAAACTCCTTACGACTCTGGTTGTAAACCTTCTCCTCCAGTTCTGAGTTCATGGTCTTACAAACACTGGCGATAGTGTCGTTCTTCTTGGTGAGATTAATGAGCTTGACACCTTGCGTTGCCCTACCCATCACTCTGACCTCTGCCACAGACATACGCAGCACGATACCGCGCTTGTTGATAATCATCAGGTCGTTCTCATCGGTGACATTCTTGATGGCGACTAGTACGCCTGTCTTATCAGTTACAGACATCGTCTTCACACCCTTACCGCCACGGTTGGTCTTACGGTAGTCCTCCACCTGTGAGCGTTTGCCGTAACCGTTCTCACTGACAACCATCACCGTCTCCTTGTCTGCTTCGTTGACAACTATCATACCGACCACCTCGTCATCAGGACCGTCAAGGGTCATACCCTTCACACCGGCAGCGATACGACCTGAGATTCTCACGGTCTTCTCATCGAAACGCACGGCACGGCCGTTTCTGTCTGCCATAATCAACTCGTTGCGACCATTAGTGAGTCTTACGTCAACCACCTCGTCACCTTCGTTGATGACAATGGCGTTCACGCCCTTGGTACGTGGACGTGAGTATGCCAGCAGACTGGTCTTCTTGACAAGACCGCGCTTTGTGGCGAACACCACATAATGGGTGCGCAGGAACTCCTCGTCCTGAAGGCCTCTCAGTCGGAGGCATCCGTTGACAGCGTCATCCGGTTCTATATTTAGCATATTCTGTATGGCGCGTCCCTTGCTGTTGCGGTCACCCTCTGGTATCTCATAGCACTTCAGCCAGTAGCAGCGGCCTTTCTTTGTGAAGAAGAGCATTGTCTGGTGCATGGTAGCAGGATAGATATACTCGGTGAAGTCCTGCTCACGGGTCCTTGCACCCTTGCTGCCCACGCCGCCGCGTGCCTGCTCACGGAAGTCACTCAGCGGAGTACGCTTGATGTATCCTAAGTGGCTGATGGTGATAACCACCGGGTCGTTAGGATAGAAGTCCTCGGCGTTGAACTCGTGGTCATCGAGCTTAATCTCTGTGCGGCGCTCATCACCATATTTCTCTTTCACCTCGTTCAACTCGTCTTTCATCACCTTCTTACACAGCTCCGGATCATTGAGGATGCTGTTTAAGTAAGCTATAAGTTTCTCAAGCTCCTCATACTCCTGGTGCAACTGCTCTATACGCAGTCCAGTGAGCTGGCTGAGCCTCATGTCAACGATGGCCCTTGACTGTATCTCGTCAAGGTCAAAACGTTTCTCCAAGTTGCGCTGTGCATCAGACGGTGTTTTGCTGGCACGTATGATATGCACCACCTCATCGATGTTGTCGCATGCGATTATCAAGCCCTCTAAGATATGTGCGCGTTCCTCTGCCTTACGCAACTCAAACTTAGTCCTCCTGATTGTCACATCATGACGGTGCTCAACGAAATATGCGACACACTCCTTAAGGCTCAACAGCTGTGGACGGCCTTTTACAAGAGCGATACAATTTACTGAGAAAGAGCTCTGTAGGGCTGTCATCTTAAAGAGTTTGTTTAAGATGACATTGGCGTTGGCATCACGCTTCACGTCAACCACTATACGCATGCCCTGGCGGCCGCTCTCATCGTTGACATTGGAAATACCCTCCAACTTGCCTTCCTTCACCAGTTCGGCAATATACTCAATCAGTTGCTGCTTGTTTACACCGTAAGGTATCTCATTGACGACAATCTTGTCGTGACTGTCGTCGCTCTCTATCTCCGCCTTTGCACGTATCACGATGCGTCCGCGACCCGTCTCGTATGCGTCCTTCACACCCTGTATGCCATAGATAGTGGCGCCTGTTGGGAAGTCAGGAGCCTTGATATATTGCATCAGCCCCTCTGTATCGATATCCGGGTTGTCTATGTATGCGCAACATCCGTCTATCACCTCATTGAGGTTATGAGTAGGAATATTTGTTGCCATACCCACAGCAATACCGTTACCGCCATTCACAAGCAGGTTGGGTATCTTAGTAGGCATTACCGACGGCTCAACCAAGGTGTCGTCGAAGTTGTTGTCCATGTCAACGGTATCCTTGTCTAAGTCGTCCATGATATGCTCACCCATCTTGGAGAGGCGGCACTCTGTGTAACGCATGGCGGCAGGCGAATCACCGTCAACAGATCCGAAGTTACCCTGTCCGTCAACGAGTTTATACCTCATGTTCCACTCCTGCCCCATTCTGACAAGAGCGCCATAGACAGAGCTGTCACCGTGGGGGTGATACTTACCAAGCACCTCACCCACCACTCTGGCGCATTTCTTGTAAGGCTTATCGCTGGTATTACCAATACCCAACATTCCATAAAGAATCCTTCTGTGTACGGGTTTGAAGCCATCCCTCACATCAGGTAACGCACGAGCCACAATCACCGACATACTATAGTCGATGTATGACTTTTTCATCTCATCCTCGATATTGATCCTAAGAATCCTGTCCTGATCAATAGTCGGTTCCATCATCTGATTGTCGTCCATCAATTATATAAATTTATTTTCCTGTTTTCTTGAAAAATCGCTCAGAATAGCGTTTTTTTGCCCACTATCGCATTTTCCCATAATTATCAGCGTGCGAAATTACATATTTTTTCGCACAAAAGAGCAGTAAAAACCCAAAAAAAAGGCTAAATTAAACTTATTTAGTAATTCCCCCAGAGAGTGCTCGGCGGTTTGCCCTCTGAGGCCACGCGTAACCCATTACCTGCTGGTACCAAACATTATGTTATATAGGAACGTGATATCAGTGGTATTAGGCAGATTGGGGTCATCACCGCTGAGGTCTATGTCACAGATATCGCGGTCAGTCTTTGTGTCGGTTCCGAACAACACATTATACAACGCCGTCACATCGGTGGTATTCACCTCGCCATCACTGTTGACATCACCCCTGAGCCTTCCGCAGAAATTACATCCTGTGACAACTGTGAAGAACATTTCATTACCCTCCGGTCTGTGATAAATGCACCATCCCTTCTTTTGGGCTATGTTCTGACATGTGGCATTACTTCGGTTTTTCTCATTCGGGTTATTATGGTCTGTAAAACTGATAATGCCTTGAGACGATGTTGGATTGGATAGTTCCGGTAAGTCTTTGATTAAGTTTAAGGCGTTGTCTCCGAAAATGGCATTATTATAACACTTGATATTAGTTAATGACGGGTTATTTGACAAATTGAGTGAAGCCAGTTGATTACCGCTGCAGTTTAAATCTGTCAGGTTACGGCTATAGCTTAGTGTCAGTGTCTGAAGTCTGTTGTTGGAACAGTTGATTATTTCCAATTTATTACCCGTAACGGTAGGAAGTTTCAGTTCTGTTATTAAGTTGTTCTGACACCATAGTTCTTTCAGAAAACCCTTATTCGTCAAATCCAACGTCTTGATACCATTATTTTGGCAATGGAATGTTCTCAAGCCATTAGAAGAGTCCATATAAACAGCCGACAGTTGGGCGCTCGAACAGTAAAGCGTCTGGAGATTTGGGCAATTAGTCACATTCAGCGCTATATAGTCATCTGTCAACCTCTTGTTATTATCACAGTTGAGATATTGCAATGTCTCAATATGTGAGAAATCAAGCGACGAGAGCGCACAATGGGAGCAGGCTATGGTCTTAAGTCCTGAATTGTGGGAGAAAAGGAAAGAATAAAGATTATCATTGTAAGCACAGTTAACTTCCTCCAAATTCTTATTAGCCTGCACATCAAGGGACAACAATGTGTTATAAGAGACATTTAAATATATCAAGTCTGGAAAAGGCTTTGTATTAATGTTGGTTATATGGTTTTTAGTTAGATTTAACTTTTTCAGCTGCACAAAATGCTCTATTCCGTTCAGTTTGTATATATCCCTGTTAGTAGCAGAAATCTCATGAATAGCCTCATCTTTTCTGTTATAGTCAAATTTCATCAGCTCACGGGAGGAAAAGAAGCCGTCCGAGGCCTGTGTCATCTCCATCAGATAATTACGGAAATTATCATCCGGGAAATTGGTAGAGTTGATATATACACCGTAGTCAATATCTAAATCTAAAACTTTTATCTCACTGCCATCCCCATTCACGAAAGCTTGCTTATTGATGCTATATGATACGCCCTCGTTCATTATTTTCATGTCATCGGACATATAGAAAAGCGAGACATTCTGCATACAAGTGGCCTGAGGCCTTGAGGTTAAGTACTGGTATTGAATCAACAATCTTGAACTCTCAAGTCTTAGACAAGCCAATTTATTGATGGCTGCCTTTTCACCACTTCTGGGTACTAATACTAAATAGGAGTTATTAATAACTTTTACGGTCTCCTTGCCATATCCTATCAGCGGGACGCTATTGATGGCCTCTAAAAACATGTTCACACCATCTATGGTAAGTGTGGCGCCGCTACCCACAGTTACAGCGTCCTCATCGCCACCAATCACCTCGACAGGACAGGCAACCCCCTCGGGACGGTTGATGCCATTAAGCGTTGTGTTGGCGTTAAACCGCAATGGTGAAGAATCTTCTGCCTTAAAATAACATCTGCCATCAAACACCACCGTCAGACCATCACATGACTCGTTTAAGATGCAACGGTTATAGTTGCCATCACGCTCTATCTTGACATTTTTTATGTACAGTGTCTTGGTGCTATGGACATATTTAACATAAAACTCCTCTCCGCTTATATTTCGCTTGATTTTATCACCCGTCACATTGTCACAGTTTTTGTCTGTCACACTGACGCCAGCTACCTTAATACCATAATATGTATCTGCATTGGCATTCCCGGCAACTAATAAAAACAACAAGATTGCGATTTGTCTAATAAAAGTTTTCATAAACGAAGGTTTTTGAAGTTTCATCTTACAAAGGTAGCTATTTTTTCTTAATCAACAAAGAAAAATGAATAATATTTTTTGTGTCAGATGCTACTGCGTAGTGATTGTCTATGCGCTCACCGATAAGCCATAGTATCCTGCCGGTAGAGTCTGTAAGAACCAACTGGCGACGTTTGTCAAAGAGTGTCTTCTTACGGTCGGTGAGATAGTCACTCACGAGTTTGGTACCATGCATACCAAATGGCGCAAAACGGTCACCGGGGCTGATGTTACGCACGACAAGCGGGAAGATTACGTCCTTAGAGTCTATGGCTACCGTATCTGGATTGCGGGGAATGACGAAATCATTATCTATTGTCATTTGCTCAATGCGTATCTTCCTGTTATCATCGATGACATACGTACCTATCTCTGGTATCCTCAACTCAATATCTTTCCTCTCTGACAATGGTTCTATGAGTATCCGCCCTCTGTCATAAAGCAGTTCATGACGGTTGGTTTGCCATGTCTTGCCGGTGGCGTCGCCATGTATAACAGCCTGCTTTATATTGTCCTCCTGCTCACGAGTAAGACCATAGCCATCAAGGAGATAATGAAGTCTCAGACCCACATTGCCATCCTCCGCCAAACGTGACACATCTATCTCATTGTCACTGATCCTATAGCCCGACTTTGCAATTAAGTTTGTAAGCAGGTCATCGACCTCTGTCATGATGGTTGCTGTGCGGCCAAACGCCTCGTTAAGCGAAGGGTTGATTTGCCGTAACTGAGGCAATATATTCCGACGTATGCGGTTTCGGGTAAAATCATCAGTAAGGTTTGTGCTGTCGGTAACATAGTCCTGCCCTATCCCGTCAAGGAAGTCAATAATGTCACTACGGTCGAATATCAACAGCGGACGGATAATATCACCGTTGACAGACATGATTCCCCTCAACCCCTTTATACCCGTCCCTCTGACAAGGTTGATTATCATCGTCTCCACAAGGTCATCACGGTGGTGGGCTACGCATATCGCAGTGGCATTGATGTCACGCCTCAACTGCCGGAAATAGCCGTACCTTAGTTCGCGTGCCGCCATCTCAATGCTTACCTTATGCAATTCCGCATATTCCTTGGTATTGAAATGAATGCGATGTATTGGTACTTCGTATTTCTCACACAACAGCACACAGAACTCCTCGTCACGGTCTGACTCCCTGCCACGCAGATGGAAATTACAATGTGCTGCCTCAACGGTGTAGCCTAACCTGCATAACGCCACGAGAAGGGCGGTGCTGTCAGCTCCTCCCGACAGCGCCACGATATATCTGCCATCTTTACTCAGCAGATTGTTTTCTTCTATATGACAATACAGGTCGTTTAGAAACATAGTTGTGAGGTTATGAGGTTATGAGGTTGGGAGGTTATGAGCCCCCTCCTCCTTTAGGAGAGGGGTCGGGGGAGAGGCTGGGGTTATGAGGTTGTGAGAAACCGATGCAAAAATATAACAAATTTATCAATCTGCAAAAAAATATCAGTATTTATCATTATTAGAGTACCTATTTATAGCGAAATCCATTAATTTTGCAAGCGATAATCAAGAAAAAAAATTTTTAATCATTAAAACATAACCCATGAGACAGTTTTTGCTTGCCATTGCATTAATAGGAGGTGTTCTTACTGCTAACGCTCAGAGAGAGTCAACACTCATCAATAACGACTGGACATTCCATTTAGGATCAGCATCATCTATGGAGGCTGACTTCACACACGGCACAGAGTATTTCACCTATTTCGCCAAAGCGGTGGGACAGAACAAGGGACCTGCAAGTCCGGAGTTTAATGACTCACTGTGGCAGCATGTCAACCTGCCTCACGACTGGGTTGTTGACCTTCCTTATAGTGGCGAGGCAAGCCACTCTCACGGATATAAACAGGTGGGATGGAAATACCCGCAAAACTCCATCGGATGGTACCGTAAGCATTTCACTGTAGCCAAAGAGGATGAGGGACGTAGGATTATCGTGCGTTTCGGTGGTATTTTCCGTAACGCACAGGTGTTCTGCAACGGTTTCTATATGGGTCATGAACCAAGCGGATATGTAACACAGGACTATGACCTCACTGAATACCTTAACTATGGTGGCGACAATGTCATAACCGTTCGCTGCGACGCCTCCACAGAGGAGGGATGGTACTACGAGGGCGCAGGCATATACCGTAATGTCTATCTTATAAAGACTAACAAGGTACACTTCACCGAAAACAGCATAGCGCTGAAATATACTGTCAATGGCAGCAACGTGGATATGAGCGTCAACTATGCTATTGAGAATGACACCTACCTGAAAGATGGCAAACGGTACTCTATAGAAAACATTCTTGCTGACGCTAATGGCAAAGAAGCGGCCCGTTTTACCGACAACGGCTCACTACAGGGCGCTACGCTGTGGTCATTGGACAACCCATATCTTTACACTCTAACGTCCCGGCTTATAGACTCTAACGGCAACGCCGTGGATGCCATAAAGACAAAGGTGGGGTTCAGGACTATCGTATTCGACAATGACAAGGGTATGTTACTCAACGGCAAACCTGTTATTCTCAAAGGCTCCAACCTCCACCTCGACCATGCGGGAGTAGGTGTGGGCGTGCCTGACGGAGTTTGGGTATATAAAGTTAAGAAGATGAAGGAACTGGGGTCTAATGCTATCCGCTGTTCCCACAATCCCGCATCCAAAGAGATGCTCGACATCTGCGACTCTCTCGGCATGCTCGTCATCGACGAGAACAGGCTGATGGGTATCAACGATGAACACCTCAGCCTTCTGCGCCGCATGATAGAGCGTGACCGCAACCATCCCAGTGTAATGCTCTGGAGCATAGGTAATGAGGAATGGTGGATAGAAAGTGGAGAGCGTGGCGAGAAAATCGCCCGCAGGATGACTGACTATGCCCACAGCATCGATGACACACGCCTCTGCACATACGGTAACAGCGGTGGCTTCGGCGTTGTAAAGCAGGTTGACATCCATGGATATAACTACATCGTTCAGAATGATGTTGACAACCGCCGTCAGAAATATCCCGACTGGTTTGTCATTGGCACAGAGGAGACCTCAGGCTGCGGCACCCGTAACGTATATGTCACAGACTCCGTGAAGGGATGGATGGAGAGTATCAATATGGAAGGCGAGGAACGCTCTAATGGTGAGAAAAACGTCATTGAGCGCGGATGGAAATTCTACCGTGACAACAGTTGGGCTGGCGGACTGTTCTATTGGACTGGTTTCGACTATCGAGGTGAGCCAAACCCCATGGTATGGCCCGCTACAGGCAGCCAGTTTGGCATTCTCGACTATTGCGGTTTCCCGAAGGATGAGGCATATTACCTTAAAGCAGCATGGACAGACGAACCGATACTGCACATCTTCCCACACTGGAACCTGAAAGGCATGGAGGGTAAGCAGGTGGAGGTATGGGCATACACAAACATGGATGAGGTGGAGCTTCTGCAAGACGGGAAGTCATTAGGCAGAAAGAAGATGGAAAAGGACGGTCACCTCGTATGGACCACCACCTACCGCCCCGGCAAACTCGTGGCTTACGGATATAAGAATGGTAAAAGGGTGATGACAGAGAAAGTGGAGACCACCGATGCCGCAGAGAGCGCCATAGTGAAATTGAGTACGGAGAGGTCTCAAGGTGGCGAAGCTGACATCATCATTGCAGACATAACCCTTGTTGACAGGAAAGGGCGTTTTGTTCCCGATGCCTGCAACAATCTCACTCTAACAGTTTCCGAGGGTTCTGAGATTCTTGGTTGGGGTAACGGCGATCCTGGCTTTAAGGTAACAGAACGCCCACAAGGAGACAACCGCCTGACAGCTGTCATACCTGCCTTTATGGGCCATGCCCAAGTGATAATCAAGGGTAATGGTACGAAGGTTGATGTTAAGGTGAATTAATGTCCTTCTGATTATCCCGACGCCAGAAGCGCCGGGCATCCTTTGTCTCTTTGTCTCTCTGTCTAAAAATCTGTTCCCGTTAACGTTCCCGTTCCCGTTGAAAAAAAGTCTCTGTGTCTAAAAATCTGTTCCCGTTAACGTTCCCGTTCCCGTTGAAAAACTAATTATGTTTCTGACGCCAGAAGAAATGCCACAGCCGGAAGAATGGCTCTGAAAGGCTCTCACCTGGAAAAGAGAGGGCAAAACAGGCGTCACGGTACAGGCGCTGGATATTCTTCACTGGTTTGGAGGCATTGGTATTATGACCGTAGCGAGTGTCAAACTGACCGAAATTGCCACCCTCAAGAATCTCACGTAAGAGTAAGGCCCCGCGTCTCTCATCCGATGGAACAATCATCATCTCCTCTGGCAGCCCCAAGACCTCACGCATGACATACATCACGGAAGCGGCTACGGAATACAGCCCACAGCGTCGTAGCGTCTGCCTGTCGGCATTCTGTTCATCCGGCGTAAATCCCTGACGTAACACATAGTAATAATCTATCAGCTGACGCAGTCCGATGCCCTCGTTAAAGAAATGATTGGATATGTGCGCCATCTGGTAAATCCTGTTAAACGCCGGTGTAGGTACGGCTATCTGCCCTGCATCGTCAGGCAGGTCAACAATATTCTCAAACTGCTTGTCACCCTGCTCACGGAAGAATGCCTGCAGGTTGCTGTTGGAACGGAAATTATTCAAATAAGTAGGACGGTAATGCACCTCCACATCCACACCCTTCACCTTGGGGAAGTCGATATGATAATACAGCGCACGCACTCTTGGACAAAGGTTTCTAACGTAGGCTATAACATCTTTGTCTTTTCCTTCCACCCAAACGTCTATGTCACCGGGTTGTCGGCAGTAGGGATTAGGATACATTAGTGCGTTTCCCTGACCTTTGATGATACAGGAACGGAATCCCTCACGACGGAAATTCCTCACCACAAGGGCAGACTTCTTGTTCATCACTTTATTACGTACCTCTATCTTATTTGTCAGCTGCATCCATTCCATGATGTCATCATCAGTGGGTTTGTTGACGGGTATTCCCGTCAACCGCTTCATACCCTCAAAGATGACACCAACGATACTCTGTTTCTTGGCAAACTCCCTGAAGTCATGCCACACGATGGTCTCCACGCTTTGCGGTATCTCCGCCTCGGCGTTTAGTGAGAATTTCAGGAAGTCGAAATATGCTGACAATGTACTGTCTATATTCATTTTTTTTCGTCTTTTCTAAGTATTATCTCATGTGTTCCGGCACAGTATTTTTCCGAACTCTGAGTAAAGGGATTTATCACCCAAGCCTCATCGCCATCTGGTATGCTCACTGTCATAAGCAAGCCGTCATCATTACGTTGCCAATGCACTGAATATTCTCCACTGTAGGCGGTTGTTGAAGCCTTACACCACTGCAGGTCGCCAACGGGGTGCGGCCATATCCACACCTCTCCTCCACCCGTTTGGATACCGGCGAAGAATGGTATCAGCAGGTTGTTGATATGAGCCATCATAAAATGGTTCATGGATGCTCCATGCTCAGGGTTCCACTGTTCCGTGAGTGTTGTCATGCCTTTCTGTATCTGATACCCGTATCCCGGCACATCGTAATGGTTGAGCATCTCATACAACAGCTTAGGGTTGTGTATCGACAGTGCCTCAAAGAGGTAGCGGTTGCCCACATCGCCTGTGGTGAGACGGTTGCCGTGGGCGGCTATGTCGGCATAGATATTATCCATCACTTTGGCGATGTCTCCATCAGGCACCAGTCTGAGGACTCTGGATATGGCATTTGACGCCTGGCTGCCGGTGCCGAAAGAGTGGGTCTCTGGGTTATAGAACTCACGTATATACGCAACCTGTATGCTGTCGGCACGGGCGAATAGTCTTTCCTCATCCTCCCGTTTATCCATCTGCTGAGCAATAAAAGCCATACTCAATGTCCACTTGTAATAATGTGCGGTGGCGACAAGTGGCACGGGGGTGTTCTTGGAGAATCCCGCCTTTCCCTCACCATAGTCATACCAGTCGCCAAGACCCTGATTAAGGATATAACAGCTGTCCTGAGTATGCAGATAATCCACATATCTCAACATCGGCTCATAATACTCACGACACAGTTTATCGGAACCATAATAGCTATCATAGAGCACTGGCAGGGCGATGATAGCACCACCCCACTCCGGCGACTCTAAGAAAGGTTTCGCCCAGGAGCCTTTAAACACCGTGTATTCAGGTGCTATCTCCGGCATAGAGCCGTCGGCGTGTTGTGCGTCAACGATGTTACGCATCGTCTGTTCTATCATGGCACGGCAGTCGTAGTTGTATATCAGCCCCTCGCCATTGAGCCAGTCCTGTTCCAACCACCCTAACTTCTCCCTGTGAGGACAGTCGGTCCATACCGCCTGCCAGTTGCTGCGTATGGCACGGTCTATGATGCGATAGGTGTCGTTGAACAACTGGTTGCTGCACTCAAAATAGCCGGTCTTTGGTGCGCTGTTATAGACGAAGCATGACTGCAGGTCTTCTATCACCGGCAACCCGAGGGGATTATCATCTCCCTCCATAACAGCTCCCTCAATCTGAATATATTGATAACCGTAATAAGAGAAACGCGGATGCCAGGTCTCGCTGTCACCACCTCTCAGGGTATATGTGTAATAATATGGCCTACCCGTCTGTTTCTGATTTACCAATGTGTCCGGAGTGAGAGTCTCACCCACATAAAGACGGACTTTCTGTCCACGCCGTCCACGTACACGTATCTCAGGATAGCCTGACAGGTTCTGACCCATGTCGAAAGTCGTTGTGCCGAGACGCTTGTGGATAGAGTACCTTTCCATGATTTTCACCGGCAATGCTATCTGCTCTCTCATAACACCTTTGGGCGACTCTTGTATCACCACATCGCGCCATACGGCAGCCTCCGGCATCACCTCCGAGGCGCTGCCCATATCCTCAAGGCGTGCGTCATGGTCCTCGCCGCCATAGATGCTATTGAAGGTGACTGGGCTGAGACGGTATCTCCAAGTGCCGTCGCTGACGATATGCTCCAGCTGTCCGTCGCTGTATGTCACGCATAGGTCAAAATATAGCGTCGGTGGTCCAAATGACACTCTCATCTTGGCATAGCGGCCACCCTGTTCATTGTAGAATCCGTTGCCGAGCAAAACACAGATATCGTTGTTAAGGGGCAGCATGAGGTCTGTCACATCATACACATTGTAGAACACCGTCTTGTCATAGTCGCTCCACGCCGGGGCAAACTCACTGTCACCAACCCTTCTGCCGTTTATCGTCAACTCATAGAAACCCAGACCGCAAATCTTTACGGAAGCCTTGGCAACAGTACCCTTACCTGTATCAAAAACCTTGTTTAAGATAATGCTACGACGAGAGAGGCTGTCAACGGCATCCCACAGCAATTTCTCATCACCCTTCAGCTTTCCGCCTGAGAAGGAGCGCCCCTCTGGTATATGGGCGTCTGCTTTGGTTATAGCACCTATCCATGACGGGGAATTATCGACATCTTTCATATTTTGTGCCGATATGCTCAGTGCAGCGACAAACATCAGCACAGTAGCAGCTATCACTCTTCTTATACTCATTTCTGATAATTCTCTTGAGAGCGCAAAGTTAGTAAAAATAATAATGTCCGCAAAATTTGCGGACATTATTTGTGGTTAAACATACATCTTTTACCTAATTCTATTTACTTCTTATCTTTAATTCCTGAACACCAGGCCGTCACCGAACTCGTCAATGATAATTGGCTTGTCACGTGTCACGGTCTCGGCAAGCAACTGCTTAGAGAGTTCGTTGAGCACGTATGTCTGGATAGCCCTCTTGACAGGTCTTGCACCAAACTCCGGGTCATAGCCTGCATCTGCCAGGTAGCTGATGGCATGGTCTGTGGCGCTGAGTTGGAATCCCTGTTGCTCTAACATCTTGCTTACTGCGCCAAGTTGCAGCCTTACGATGTCGGCAATCTGGTCCTTAGTGAGCGGACGGAACATTATCGTCTCGTCTATCCTGTTAAGGAACTCCGGACGTATGGTCTGCTTGAGCATCATCATCACCTCCTGGCTCAGTTTATCGTAGTCAGCGTCGTTGAGGTCGCTGCCCTTCTGCTCTATCCTCTCTCTTATCAGCTGACTGCCAAGGTTGCTGGTCATGATAATGATGGTGTTCTTGAAATTCACCACCCTACCCTTGTTATCCGTCAACCTTCCGTCATCAAGCACCTGCAGGAGGATGTTAAACACATCGGGATGAGCCTTCTCTATCTCATCGAAGAGTACCACGCTGTACGGCTTACGCCTTACAGCCTCTGTCAGCTGACCGCCCTCATCATAACCCACATATCCCGGAGGAGCACCTATGAGTCGGCTCTCGCTGAATTTCTCCTGATACTCACTCATATCTATCCTGGTCATCATCGTCTCGTCATTGAAGAGATAGTCTGCCAAAGCCTTGGCAAGCTCTGTCTTACCGACACCCGTACTACCGAGGAAGATAAAGGATGCTATGGGTCGCTTGGGATCTTGCAGTCCCGCGCGGCTTCGCCTTACGGCGTCGCTGACGGCTCTTATTCCCTCGTCCTGACCAACCACTCTCTTATGCAGCTCTTCCTCAAGGTGCAGCAGTTTGTCACGCTCGCTCTGCATCATACGTGTCACGGGTATGCCTGTCCAGCGGCTCACCACCTCTGCTATATCATCACTCGTCACCTCTTCCCTTACCATGCGGTTAGAGCTGTCACTGTCAGCCAACTGCGTCTGTGTCCTGCGTATGTCCTCCTCAAGGTTTTTAAGCAGACTGTAACGTATCTCCGCCACACGCTCGTAGTTACCCTCACGCTCGGCACGGTCTGCCTCAAAGCGTAACTGTTCCATCTCCTGCTTGTCTTGTTGTATCTTATTAACAAGACCCTTCTCTGCCTCCCATTTAGCCCTGAAGCCGTTCTCCTGTTCCCGCAGCTCGGCTATCTCCTTGTCGAGATGGGCTATCTTCGGCTCATCACCCTCACGGCGTATCGCCTCGCGCTCTATCTCAAGCTGTTTGAGTCGGCGTGAGATCTCATCCAACTCCTCTGGTACGCTGTCACGCTCCATCCTCAACTTAGCGGCTGCCTCATCCATGAGGTCTATAGCCTTGTCTGGCAGGAAACGGTCACTGATATAACGCTCTGACAACTTGACGGCGGCTATACAGGCGTCATCCTGAATACGCACCTTGTGATGGTTCTCGTAACGTTCCTTCAGACCTCGCAGTATGCTGATAGCCTCCGTCTCGTCAGGCTCATCCACCAAGACGGTCTGGAAACGGCGCTCTAAGGCCTTGTCCTTCTCAAAGTATTTCTGATACTCGTTAAGTGTTGTTGCGCCGATAGCCCTCAGCTCACCACGTGCCAATGCGGGTTTGAGGATATTGGCGGCATCCATGGCACCCTCACCACCTCCAGCTCCGACAAGGGTGTGTATCTCGTCTATAAAGAGGATAATATGACCCTGACTCTTCGTCACTTCCTTGATAACGCTCTTCAGACGCTCCTCAAACTCACCCTTATACTTAGCTCCGGCGAGCAAGGCTCCCATATCAAGAGAATAGACCTGCGTATCCTTAAGG
>JAGDAU010000061.1 GCA_017959365.1 Prevotella sp. | reverse complement strand
GTCTCACCGATATAATAATCTGACAAGGTGACACTATGAGTCGGCCGCTCATTACTGGATATGCCACCCATCTGGAATGTGCCACCTTTAACCGGAACCATGTTTAACGATATACAGCCAACGTTTAATGAAAGGTTCTCTTCCTGAGGTGTTGCTGTACCGAAGATGATGTTGTACAGTTCTGTCACATCGGTTGTGGTCACCTCGCCATCACCGTTGAGGTCGCCCCTGACTGACTGTGCAGACATACTAATGGTCATTAAGACCAATGCTAATAAAGATAAAAGTCTTTTCATAATAATTATCATTTATGTCCAACAAAGATTGGACTGGTTAAAAAAGCTGGTACATCTTGACCCACCGGCCCACACATGGGCTGGCATTAGTCAAGGGCAAAATTAAGTAAAAATTAATTATATTCCAAATAAATTGGTAATTTTTTTGCGAAAATCAGCAAAAATATAATTGTTTGCGCACACGGCGATAACAACGGGAACCGTTGTAAGTTAAGAATGAAAAGTTAATAGTTAATAATTGTCGCCTACGGCGATTAAGAATTTGAAATTAAAAATTGAGTCCACTTTAGAATGAAAAGTTAATAGTTAATAATTGTCGCCTACGGCGATTAAGAATTTGAAATTAAAAATTGAGTCCACTTTAAATAGTCGGATAGTCCGAAATAAATTACGTTAGTTTAACACGATATCGCTCTTTAACATTTTGCAACCTGAAGAAAAATGAGTGCCACATTTTCAAGTGGGCTCAATAATGTATATTACACCACATTCTGTGGTGCGCCGCTGACGAAGGCACGTATATTGTCTGTTATGACATCAATGAGACGCTTACGGGCCTCTTTTGTCGCCCATGCTATATGCGGAGTGATATATGCGTTTTTAGCTTTCAGTAAGGGGTTGCTTATACTTGGAGGCTCGGTGGTGAGCACATCAGCACAATAGGCATAGAGGCGGTCATCATTCAACGCCTCCGCCACAGCATCATCATCCACAAGCGGACCACGACCGGTATTGATGAGTATGGATCCCGGCTTCATCATGGCAATGGTTCTGCTGTTGATTATCTGACGTGTCTCTTCTGTGAGCGGACAGTGCAAGGATACCACGTCTGACTCCGCAAACAATGTCGGCAGGTCTGCCTTACGCACACCATCAGGAAGCATCTCCTCAGACTTGCTGGTAAGAGCCACCACATTCATCCCGAACGCCTGCGCTATCTGCGCCACCCGCCTGCCTATATTACCAAGACCCACTATGCCGAATGTCTTACCAGCCAGTTCGATGAGAGGGGTGTCCCAATAACAGAAGTCATCACTCGCCACCCATCTGCCATGATGGTTCGCGTTGGTATAATGCTCCACACGGTTGGTTACGGTGAGCAGATGGGCAAACACCATCTGTGCCACGCTGTCGGTGCTGTATGCCGGCACATTGGTCACCACGATACCGCGGCGGTGAGCCTCATCCACGTCAACGACATTGTAACCCGTACCGGTGACACCGATATACCTTAACAGTGGCAACCTCTCCATCTCTTGTCTGCCGATTACCACCTTATTGGTAAGCACACACTCAGCGCCTGTGGCTCTTGCCACAGTCTCATCGGGAGCCGTGCGGCTGTAAACCTCCACATCGCCATATTTCTCCAACCCCTCCCATGACAAGTCATTGGGGTTAGTGGTATAACCATCAAGGATTACTATTTTCATTAGTTGACAAGTTGATGAGTTGACAAGTTGATAAGTTGTTAGTTTAGAGTTGAGAGTTTAGTTAAAGAAGTTCCAACTCAGTCCGAAACGCAACAGACGCTCATTGGTGGGATAGTGCGGCACAAGGAAGCGGTTGCCGTCAGACGAGTTAATATGGCTCACCATAACAAAGAAACGGGTATGCTGCAAACGGAAATTGGCATATACGTTAATCCACGGATAGCCACCTATCTTAACACGGTTGTCCTCGTTGCCCTGAACGGTAAACAATCCTAATGCCGGACTATAGTCGGGAGCATAATACTTGGTGAACCACCTGAGGTCAGCACCGAGGTCACAGTCGAGCACCTTGGCAATCTTGAAGCGAAGGAAGAGGTTGGTGTAGATATTCAGGTCGGGCACCGCTATCACATCCTGTTTACTGGATGTCTGGTATGTGAGTTGTGTCTCCCAGTTGATAATCTTCCAGCGCAGTTTCTGACCGAGTTGCACGGTAAGTATGCTAATTGGATCGCTACACTGCAGCGGTGTCACATCAACGCCTGTGCGGCCGTATTTTTCCGTGATATTATACGTCTGCGACAGATAAGTATAGTTTTTAATATTATCCACCACCACCCGCAGGTCTGTGCCGGTACGCTCAAGCGATAACGCTCCTTGCAACCTGGTGTGTGTGATATTGTCAAAGTCGTTATCCCATGAGAAATGCTTAGAGTGGTATGTGCACATGTGGAACGGCGGTCCGTAGTGATGGAAGAAACCGCCTGCCTCAAGTGTAACGGTATCACCCAACAACCGGAAATTGACATCAGCGTCACCATCCACATACACCTCACCGACATAGTCGCCTGCCACAGCCACTTCTCCTGTCACGTTATAATGGAACACCTCACCCTCTTTCTTCGACAACTGACCACCAATGGACAATGAATTCTCATTATACTTGTCAAACGTCAGATCCTCGTTAGGCAGTTGCGTCTGTGTAACAAGATATGTGGCATATATCTTCAATCCGGACTTTACCCATTTGTTGAATCCCTCCAACAGGGCTATGGCGAATGTGTTGCTAAACTCATAATGTCTGGTCTTATCATATATGGAGTCGCCGGAATATTTACTTGCCGACTCAAATGTGTTGAGGTAATAATCCTCTGGAGTGTAGTAACTCTGGTATATCCGCTTGTAAGTATCAAATTTTGCGGTATGGATAAAACTCGTCACCGGTACATACTCGTTTTTCATCCATGTAGTGTCGGCATCCGCTTTGGCTTTTGCATCAGCACGCAGCAGGCTGTCTGCCGCTGCCTTCCCTTCGACGGTTATCCTGCCACCGGGGGCAGGAGCCACACCACCTGGGTCATCACCAGCCACACGGGCATCATCAGGACGACCAGCCATCACCTGTCGTTTGTCATACTCTTCCTCATCAAACTCCTCACCCTGACGTATAGCCCTACGGCGCGCACGGTCTTTAGCATCGCGGGCTGCCTGTTCCTTCTGGGACTCTATAGCGAATTTCTTGGCACGTATCTCATCCTCCGTCATAGGCACCTTACGGTTGAAGCCCACGCTGTAGCGGTGGTTGAAGAAGATATGGCTGTGGTTGTTACGGTTCCAGTTCTTTTGCAAGACGGTTGGAATCTCGCTCGTCTCGTATGTCTCATTGTACATCTCGGGGTGACTGACGTAGTTATCATTGGTGATACCGCCATTCTCTGCCACTTTCTGCTGATTGGTCTGAAAGAGGAGTGTAGCCTGATAACGGTCGCCGGTATATGTACCGTGCAGGGAGAAATTAAAGAGTGATGTGTTTTGATAGCTGTAATATCCCCGTCCATAGAGATAGTTTGTCTTAAATCCGAATCCCCATCGCTTACCGGCATTAACCGCGAAGAGAGCCTTGAAGTGGTCTTCTCCGTTGGTGCGGTTACCACAGGTGTTATAGTCTATCACGGTGATGGGAGAATACGTATTCGTAAACTTATAATCCTCTACTCCCTCCACAAAAAAGTCATACGGGCGCAGAAACATATAGTTGTCTTCCTCGTAACGGTCAGCGAAGATGCGGCTTATACGTGGAGAGCCAAGGTTGCCGAGGCTATTGTACTCACCCATAAGCCCGGTGGTGAATATGGTGTTCATAAACATATAGCCGGCGGTATCCGGCTCCGCCTCCTCACGGTCGCCGAAGAGCTCATCCACCGTCCACATTTTCACCCCTCGTGGTATCTCCTTGTGCTGACTTTGTATGCTGTCTGAGGTAATACGCTTATTAGTGACGGGTGCGAACGTGTCGTCCCTGTTCAACTGGTTGAAGTCCTGTGCGAAGGCACCCGCCGTCACACCAACCAGCATGGCAATTATATAAAAAAGTTTTCTCATTTGGGTATGAAACGCAGTGCGCACTCTATAAATTTAAACACCATGGCAGCCATAATAACGATAATACCTACCGTCCTGTCGCCAAAGAAATAGAACAACAACCCCACCACTGCTCCCAACATAAATATAATGTTGAGCCACTGGCGAAGCTTATCATATCGCGGAGCCTCAAGCTCCGGTCTGCGGTGTCTCGTCGGTTTCCGCAGTCCACTCTCTATATTTTCTTCCATTATTACTACTTCCTAAAAACCTTATAACCTTAGCCTCTCCCCCAACCCCTCTCCTAAAGGAGGAGGGGAGCTCATAACCTTATAACCTCATAACCTTATAACCTCAAAAAAAACTTTCCGCTTGCAAAGGTAAAACAAAAATTCCATAAAAGCCACAATTATTGCAAATAAAAATCAACAACGTCAAAAATCCCTGCATTTTTTTGCTGAATAGAATTGTTTGTTGTATTTTTGCAATCATGAAACATATTATACTTAATCATGATACGTAATATTCTAACCATTATTCTTTTATCATTTACCTACATCAATAATGTATGTGCTAAGGAATGTGTTGTCACGTCGCCTAACGGGAAACTAAAGGTTTTGGTGAGCGATGGCAAGGGGCTCACATGGTCGATAACGGCTGATGGTGACAACATCGTGCTCGCCCCGTCGGCTATTTGCATAAAAACCGACAAAGGAGGCATTGACAGCAAGACAAAGATAAAGAAAGTGACGCAAGGCACTGCTGATAAGACATTTAAGACACCTGTGTACTCACGCATTGAGGTACGCGACCACTATAACTGGTTGAAAGTTGAACTGGCTGACGGTTTCTCCGTAACATTCCGCGCTTACGATGACTGCGGATGCTACAGAATAAGCACAAAGAAGAGTGACCTCACCATCTACGACGAGACGGCGGAGTTCCGTTTCACTGATGACCACAATGCCTTAATACCATACATCAATGACAACCGCGGCGGCGAACGCTGGTGCTACTCTTTCGAGTCTTACTATGATGAGCAGAGACTATCAGGAATGTTTGCCGACTCCCTTGCCATCACTCCTCTTGCAGTATGTCTGCCAGATGGGCGTAAGGCGGTGGTGATGGACGCCGGATTGGATGACTATCCGGGAATGTACCTTGTCAAAGCCGCTGACAATACCCTAAAGGCGGAGTTTCCTCCCTACCCCATCAAGTCTGAGATAGGTGGTTTCTCACGTCTGAACCTCGTTCCCACCCAACGTGCCGGCTTTTTAGCCAAGACAACGGTTCCGAGAGACCTGCCTTGGAGAGCCGTGGTATTCTCCCGCGATGATACCGACCTGATAAATACTGACATAGCCCAATGTCTGGCGCCTGAGTGCCGACTCGATGACGTCAGTTGGATACGTCCGGGTAAGGTGGCTTGGGACTGGTGGAACAACACCAACCTCACCGGAGTGGACTTTGAGGCAGGCATCAACACCGACACATATAAGTATTTCATTGACTTTGCCCAGCGCAACCATTTGGAATATATCATCATAGACGAGGGATGGAGCGATGCTGAGAGCCTTATGATACTGCAAGACAAGATAGACCTCAAGGAGCTGCTGCGATATGCCAAAGCCAAGGGTGTCGGCATCATTCTCTGGTCCACGTGGAGAAATCTAATCAAGGACATGGACAACACAATGGCTCATTACGCCTCTATGGGTGTGGCGGGATTTAAGGTGGACTTCTTCGACCGTGACGACCAGGAGGTAATACACAGCGCATATAAGGTGGCTGAGTGTGCCGCGCGCCATCACCTGTTGCTCGACATGCATGGTCTGAAACCCTTCGGCATACAGCGCGCATATCCTAACATCCTGAATTTTGAGGGTGTCAAGGGGTTGGAAAACAGCAAATGGGAGCCACGCACCGCAACGGGACCACTACACGACCAGCCGCGCTATGATGTTACTATTCCATTCCTGCGTATGCTGCCTGGACCGTTGGACTATACCCCGGGGGCTATGGTCAATGCCACAAAGGATCATTTCTTCGGCAACAACAACCATCCCATGAGTCAGGGAACACGTGCTCATCAGGCTGCTATGTACGCCATCTTCTCCGCACCGCTGCAAATGCTTGCCGACAGCCCGACCAAATACGAGCGGGAGCAGCAATATACAGATGTCATCGCATCCGTACCCACCACCTTTGACGAGACGGTTGCCCTGGACGGCAAAATAGGTGAATACGTTGTTGTGGCGCGCAGAAAGGGTAACACTTGGTACATCGGGGCCATGACGAACTGGCAGGAGCGTGACCTGAGCATCAATATCAGCAAGCTTGGCATCATAAACAACGGACACACCACCCTGCTCACCGACGGACGCAATGCCCACCGCGACGCCACAGACTACCGTATCTCTCATGAGCCGATAACAGCCGGCAAACTTCTTGACATACATCTCGCACCCGGCGGTGGAGCACTGGTCATTATAGTTGACGAGTGAATTAGATTTACTATTTAACTATTTAACAATTTCTTCGTGATTATTTACTATTCATAGGTACTCAGGCGAGCAAAGCTCGGAGTCCTATTGATTAGTTCCCGTTCCCGTTAACGTTCCCGTTGAGAAAAACTATATCACTTTCAACTTTCAACTATCAACATTAAACTAAAAAATTGAGCGAAAGCGAAATTTGAATAACATAAAACATAAAACACAACACACACACCACTGATCCGTGCCTTTTTCAGATGGAGATTCTCGGTCCTGCGATGGTATAGAGACCTATACCGAGGTAGGTCATGGGTGACC
>JAGDAU010000060.1 GCA_017959365.1 Prevotella sp. | reverse complement strand
TTGTCTTGCACACGCACGGTGAGCGAATGGAGTCCGGGCTTCAAATCATCGATAACGATGGCCGAGGGTTGAGAGGTATAAGTGACCGCTGCCTGCAAATTCCCGTCAATCCAGTACTGATGTTTTTCTATCGAATTACTGGTAACACTGGTGGAAACAAACGGCACGATGAAATACTTGGCCACCTGCGAGCTCCATAAACCCTCAGAGTCCTTCACGCGCACGGTCAGCGAATGGAGACCTGACTTCAGTCCCTCGATGCTGACGCTAGTGGGAGACTCAGCCAGGGGTTGAGCCTCAGTAATAGTGCCGTCCAGCCAATACTGGCGTTCGGCAATGTTCTTTGTCTGCGCTGTCGCCGCGGTGCACATCATGGCTACTGCCGCTAACAGCAAATATCTTAATCTTTTCATAATCCTTATTCTGTTGGTGGGTTAGTACTTCCTACTCCAGCTTTATAGTCTACGTCGAGGTTCGTTCCATTGACTGTTGCATTCAGATCCTTCACGTATGGTAATGATGGCACCTTGTACCAAGGATAGTCGCCACCAGTAAGTCCCACTGTGGTACCATCAGTTCCCTTGTAAGTGTCAGGGGCGGCAAGTGTAAATGTGCGAGCGGTGGTATAACCAACACTATTGACGCCATCACCGAAAAGAGAAGATTCATCCACGGCATAGTTTCCAACGGATGTCACATTAGAAGGATTCACGTCCATGTGAGTGAATATATTTTTTTCTGCATACGAGTTAGCCCCAAGTGTTCCATTATCGTTGATGATGCAATTTGTGTAAGTAGCTATAGAATTATCAGTATAAGAAGAATAAGGAGTCAAAAGGCAATGATTGAATAGTATTTGACTTCCTGCAATCGTTCTACCTACCCATCCTGAAATGTAACAATTGTTTATTGTCAACCCATCTATCATGTTGTTGTATGCATCAACTCCACCATTTATGTAGCATTGACGCACCAACATCCCCTCAACTTCTACTGCAGCGCCATTAAACACCAGACCATTAAACTGGCATTTGGCTATTGTGAGACTACTCACTTTGTTTATATAGATGGCAGCATTCACAAACACACCTTCTAATTTCGCATTCTGAAGAACATTGCCTTCGGTGTCGGAGATGAAAGTAACATAATTGCTGATAATTGTTCTCTGCATACCCTCATATACATTGTCCTCGAAACCCACGCCATAGATGGCCACAGATTTCTTTATCTCACCCGGAGAATTGAACGTTCCCGAGGTCAAGGTAATGGTACCGCCTGTTTCATCAGCAGCGTTATACGCGTCCTTCAGTGCATCAACACCGTAATAAATTATTGGACCGCCTTCTGCTTTCTGCAAGATGGCACTAGCAATCTGTGATGAGTTCTGCGCCCCAGCCGCCACTGTGCAGCAGAGCGCAACGATTGAAAATAGAATCTTTTTCATAAGCCTTATTCTGTAGGGGGATTAGTACTACTTACTCCGGCCTCATAGTCAACGTCGAGATTAGTGCCGTTAACTGTTGCCTTCAGATCCTTTACATATGGTAACGATGGCACCTTGTACCAAGGATAGTCGCCGCCGGTAACTCCCACTGGTGTGCCGTCAGTTCCCACATAAGTCTCGGGAGATTTTAAAGTGAATGAACGACTTGTATTATAAGAGATGTTATCTGCATCGCTAAAAAGGGCATCGCAATTAACACTAAACCAGTTATTCACAGAGATTACATTCGACGAGAAAGTACTTCTTGTGAAAATGTTTTTCTCTGCATAGGATCCATACCGCAATCCCGTCAGGTTGTCATTATCGCCCCAGCTATGCGTAATGATATTATTGGTGTAAGAGGCAGGAAAACACGCATGACTATATTTCCCGTCAACAATTATACAATGGTCAAACAAGGCCTGACTGTCAGAAGTAATGTCATATGCATAACCAGCCATGTAACAGTTCTTCACAGTCAGACTTGCCAAAACATTATTCTTGGCATTGACACTGCCAAAATAGCATTGGCGCACCAACACTCCGTTTACGTTGGTTCCGTTAAAAATCAAATCTGAGAATTGACATTTAGCAATGGTGAGGTTTTCCACCTGCCTCACGTAGATGCTGTTATTTACATAGACACCCTCTAACTTCGCGTTCTGAGTAGTATTTCCATCGCTTCCTGCAAGAAAATTAACAGCTCCGCCGATGGTCGTCTTTGTGACGCCCTCATTTATTCCGTCCTCAAATCCCACGCCATATATAGATACCGACTTCTGTATATTGCCAGGAGAGTTAAAAAGACCCGATGTCAGCGTAATCACACTACCATTCTCAGCAGCATTATATGCGCTCTTCAAAGCATCAGCACCATAATAAATTGTTGCAACATCGCCTTTCTGCAAGATTGCCGATAACTGTTGCGATGAGTTCTGCGCCCCTGCCACCACTGTGCAGCAGAGCGCAACGATTGATAATAGAATCTTTTTCATATTATTGTTTTTTTGTTATCTTACAACCGCATTGTAGGTTACATTGAGGTTAGTGCCTGAAACCGTGGCATCGAGGTTCTTTACCACGGGGGTTGCCGGCACCTTGTTCCATCCGTAGCGAATGCCTATCTCCTTACCGTCGGTTCCAATCCATATATCAGGTTGTTGAATCTCAAAGGTTCTAGT
>JAGDAU010000059.1 GCA_017959365.1 Prevotella sp. | reverse complement strand
GGAGTAGTCCGCGTACTATCACCAGCAATGACGGCGCTGTCAGTTTCGTCGGCACCTTCTCCCCCGTGAGCATCGGCGAGGGCGGCAACAACACCATACTTTATTTGGGTGAGGACAACCTGCTCCACTATCCCAATGCGCCAATGAGCATAAACGCTTTCCGTGCATACTTCCAGCTGAACAACGGTCTCACCGCCGGTGAGCCAGGTAGCTCTAACGGTGTCCGCTTTATGCTGAACTTCGGTGACGAGAATACCGAGAATACTGGCATTATCTCAATTGAAAATTCAAAATTGAAGATTGAAAATGGGTCTGGCGCCTGGTATGACCTCAGTGGTCGCAAGCTGCCGGGCAAGCCTATACAGAAGGGCATGTATATTCATAACGGCAAGAAGGTAGTAATCAAATAAATCTACAACAATATGAAACGTAATAAGGTAGAATTGTAGTGCCGCAATAATAATCGGACTGATGATTTGTCAGTCCGATTTTTTTTGGAAAAATAATAAAAACGACTTTAAAATTTGTGATATAAAAAAAAAGTGTTATCTTTGCAAAATAGTTCATATTATGTATTTTACGCGATGTCAAAGATAATAAATATATTACAATTGCACCGATATTTGTTTGTGCAGCTTGTGGTACTCTTGTTGGTGAGCATGATGCCTGCTACGGAGTTGCGGGCTTGGGACACTGAGCCTGACGCTGATGGCTTGTATGATGGTTTCTATGACCGTCCCACATATTTCCCTAACTGGGAGCACCCCGTCATATTGCAGTTGAGTGATGCAACGGGTATTGATTGGGTGACAGAAAACGGAGAATGGCCTGTCAAGAGCATACGTCTGTATGACAATGGCGGCAGACTTGTCAGCGTTACCGAGCGTCCTGACCGTCTGTACACGGAAAAAGACCTGAGGGGAGTGTCTAACGGTATCTACTACCAGCAGATTATCTACCAGAATGGTCAAAGCCGTATCGTGAAAATGGTAAAATAAGGCTATGATTCAAAAGAAGACTTTGCCTGTGATTGGTATGGCATGCGCGGTGTGTGCCGGAACGGTAGAGCGCATACTCAACGGCTTGGATGGTGTAAATAACGCATCTGTAAGCCTTGCTGGACGAACCGCGTTGGTGGAGTATGACGATGATGTGCTTACTCTTGAGGGGATGAAGGCAGCCGTCAATGCCGGCGGCTTTGACCTCGTCATAGAACAGGGTAGGAGCGTGGAGCAGATACGCAGGACGGAATATGTGCGTCTTGCTAAGAAAACTGCCTTGGCGTGGATTATCATGATCCTTGTCGTTGCTGTTGGCATGCGATGGGTGGATCTTGGTCTTAACGCAGACTACATCAATCAGACCTGCATGATATTATCCCTTGCCGCAATGATTGTTTGCGGCAAGGGATTCTATATAAGGGCATGGCGACAGGTGATGAGCCTCACACCGGGAATGGACACCCTTGTGGCTCTCAGTACCTTGATATCCTTTCTGTTCAGTGTGTTCAATACTTTCTGGGGCGAGAGCTATTGGGGTTGTCGTGGGATGGAGTGGCACACCTTTTATGACGCTGTGGTAATGATTATCACTTTTGTGCTTACCGGCCGCCTTATTGAGGAGCGGGCTAAGAACGGCATGGCGTCGGCGTTGCGCCGCCTTGCGGGTATGACACCCAAGACAGCACGTCTTGTGACGGGCGATAGTGTTGACGATGTGCCACTGTCAACGATCTCCATCAGCGATGTGCTTGAGGTGACACCGGGCGACAAGATACCCGTTGACGGCACCGTGACAGAGGCGTCGAGTCTGATGTCGCCAGAGGGGGTATTTGTTGATGAGAGCATGATAACCGGAGAGCCGGCGCCGGTGCTTAAGAAACGATTCGACAAATTGCTTGCGGGTACGGTGCTCAAGCAGGGGCATCTCCGTATGCGCGCCACTCAGGTGGGTGAGAAGACAGCCCTGGCTCAGATTATCAGCATGGTAGAGCAGGCACAGGCTTCCAAGGCTCCTGTTCAGCGTATTGTAGATAAGATGGCTATGTACTTTGTGCCTATGGTGCTTGGCTTGTCGATTGTTACCTTTCTGCTATGGATGGTCTTTGGCGGTAAGGGAGCCTTCCCCCAAGCTCTTATGAGTGCTGTCACGGTATTGGTGATAGCCTGCCCGTGTGCTCTCGGTCTTGCCACCCCAACGGCTATTATGGTTGGCATTGGTGTTGCGGCTCGTAATAACATACTTATTAAAGACGCTGTGGCATTAGAGATGATTCATCGTGTGGGTGTGGTTGTTATTGATAAGACAGGCACTATTACCAAGCCAAACCCAGACATAGACTTCTCTAAGGCCGATACCCTGCCGTTGGAAGAGCGTGAGAGCCTGAAACCCTACGTGAGGGAGACGATAGACGAACTCTCCCGGCGTGGCATAAGGGTTATTATGATGAGCGGCGACAATGACGAGGCTGTGGCATATTGGGCTGATAAGGCCGGCATAACAGAATACCGCAGCCGCGTGACGCCTCAGGATAAGGAGGATATGGTAAAACGTCAGCAGGCTGACGGCATTATCGTTGCCATGACAGGTGACGGCATTAACGACACTCAGGCGCTTGCCGCCGCTGATGTGAGCATTTCTATAGGTGGCGGTACCGATGTGGCTGTGGACACCTCACAACTGACCCTTATGGGTGATGATCTGCGTGCCTTGTCCGTGGCGATGACCATCAGTGACAAGACAGTGCTCACAATACGCCAGAATCTCTTTTGGGCGTTTATATACAATATTATCAGCATCCCCCTTGCCGCGGGACTACTGCGTGTCTTTGGCATGGACTTTCAGCTTACCCCCTCCTTGGCAAGTGGTATGATGGCTATGTCCAGTATCAGTGTGGTGCTCAACAGCCTGTTGTTAAGGTTTATGAGGTTATAAGGTTATGAGGTTATAAGGTTATGAGGTTATAGGTTATGAGGTTATAGGTTATGAGGTTATAAGGTTATAAAAAAGCCTCCCGAACTGGGGAGGCTTCATTTATTAAAACTTTGTTTTTCCTATTAAAACGTTGTTATTCCTCTGTTGATAAACGTAACATTTATTACCTTCAGGTATTTGTGATACTGCTCGTTGCTGAGTATGGTCTTTGCACATGCGAGGTTACGTATCAGAGCCTTGCGGAAAAGTTTCTCCTGACGATCCTCCTTGGCACCGGCTGCATACTGCAGGTCAGATGTGAATGTGCGGTGTATGCTACGCATATCGTTTGTCTGCTCACTGCTCATGCCTAATGTACGGGCAAGTGCGTTGATGTTGACGTTCATGTTATAGACAGCCATGTCTTTTGCTGCCATTGTCTCGTCGTTACCTGCGAAGGCTGTTGTCATAGTAAGAACAGCCATCATTGTCAATACAATCTTTTTCATAATCTTTAATCCTTTCTTTTAATAATGAGTTTTGTGTTCTGTGTTCTGTGTTTTGTGTTCTGTGTTAGTTAGTTAAACATCAAAAATTAACTATAAAACATTAAACAATAAACATAAAACTTAAAACATCAAACTCAACTGTTAATCCTGAAATCCGCTGCAAAATTATGATGATTTCCGGTTACTCTCAAATTTTTGGGTATATAGTTGTCGAAAAACAGCCGTTTCCTTGACATCTGTCAGAAAAAGGGCATAATAAGCGGAATTCTTGATATTTATCATGCCAGATAAACATTTTTTTTGGATTTTTCTTGCAACACACCATAAAAATTGTTATCTTTGCATCTTAGGTATTAAAATTATTAACAAAAGGATATTTTTTATGGACAGACAACAAGCTGACATGCTCATGATGAACATCATGAACAAAGTACCTGCAGAGCAGGTTAACGTGGTACGTAACAAACTGTATGGCGCTATGGATGTCAATAGTGTTAATTATGTCATTTCCCAACTCAAGGACCCGACAACGATGCTTATTATCTCTATCTTCCTTGGCGGATGGGGCGTTGACCGCTTTATGTTGGGCGACACAGGGTTAGGTATAGGTAAGCTTCTCACTGGTGGTGGCTGCGGTATATGGGCTATCATTGACTGGTTTATGATCCAGGACGCCACAAAGCAGAAGAACTTCATGAAAATAATGCAGGAGATAAGATAAATAATGGCTAATTTAGTAGCGATAGTAGGACGTCCCAATGTGGGTAAGTCAACACTCTTCAACCGGCTGACGCAGTCGCGTAAGGCTATCGTCAGCGAGACGGCTGGCACAACACGTGACCGACAGTATGGCAAGTGTCAGTGGAATGGCCGGGAGTTCTCGGTGGTGGATACAGGAGGATGGGTGGTCAATAGCGATGACATCTTTGAGGATGCCATACGCAGACAGGTTACAGTGGCAACGGAAGAGGCTGACTTAGTCCTCTTCCTCGTTGACGTGGGAACCGGTGTAACCGACCTTGATGAGGATGTGGCAACAATCCTGCGCCGTACTAAACTGCCTGTTATTCTCGTTGCCAACAAGGTGGACAACAGCGCCGACTATTACGAGGCTGCCGATTTCTATAAACTCGGATTAGGCGACCCGCAGTGCATCAGCGCACAGTCGGGTAGCGGCACCGGCGACCTCCTTGACCTCTTGCTTGAGCGTCTGCCCAAGCAGGTAGAGGAGGTGCAGGTGGAGGATATTCCGCGTTTTGCCGTGGTGGGGCGTCCTAATGCCGGTAAGTCAAGCCTTATCAATGCCTTCATTGGCGAGGAGCGCAACATCGTGACGGATATAGCCGGTACCACGCGTGACAGTATCTATACGCGATATGACAAGTTTGGTTTCGACTTCTACCTTGTTGATACGGCTGGTATAAGAAAGAAGAATAAGGTGTCGGAGGATTTGGAGTTTTATAGTGTTATGCGATCGATACGCTCTATCGAGAATAGCGATGTGTGTATCCTGATGATTGACGCCACTCGTGGTATAGAGTCGCAGGACATGAATATCTTCCAACTCATCCAGCGCAACAACAAGAGTCTTGTAGTGGTGGTCAATAAGTGGGACCTCGTGGAGGACAAGAGTCAGGTGGCGGTAAAAACATTTGAGGCAGCCATACGCAACCGCATGGCGCCGTTTACTGACTTCCCCATAGTATTCGCTTCCGCACTCACCAAACAACGTATCTTCAAGGTGCTTGAGACAGCCAAGGAGGTGTATCTCAACCGCAAGCAGCGAATAGGTACCTCAAAGCTTAACGAGATAATGCTGCCTATCATCGAGGCGTTCCCGCCACCATCGGTAAAGGGTAAATACATCAAGATTAAATATGCGGCTCAGATACCTGACACCCAGATTCCCTCTTTCGTGTTCTATGCCAATCTGCCGCAATATGTTAAGGATCCGTATAAGCGTTTCCTCGAAAACAAGATACGTGAGCATTGGACTCTCACGGGATGTCCCATCAATGTCTTTATAAGGCAGAAGTGAGGATGTTACCAAAAAAAGGAAAGAGATGTTGATAGATAAATGGCTTACGGGTATTGGCAAGTATTTGCAGCTCATGGGGCGCGTGTTGTCGCTTCCTGAGCGTTTTCGTGTGTTCTGGAAGAATTATGTAACCGAGATGGCACAGCTTGGCATCAACTCTATCGGTTTGGTGCTGCTTGTCTCATTCGGCTTTGGCGCTATCATCTGCATACAGATGAAACTGAATGTCCAGAGCGCGTGGATGCCCCGTTGGGTTTCCGGTTATACTACCCGTGAGATTATGCTGCTGGAGTTTTCCAGTTCGATAATGTGTCTTATGCTTGCCGGTAAGGTGGGGTCAAATATAGCCTCCGAGATAGGCTTTATGCGTATATCCCAGCAGCTTGACGCCTTAGAGATCATGGGTATTAACTCTGCCTCTTATATCATTCTGCCAAAGATTTTGGGCTTTATGACCATTATGCCCATATTGGTGATTTTTTCCACGGCTATGGGTATTGTGGGGGCTTATTCCACGGCATATATAGGTAATATCATATCCCCTGAGGATTTGACTGCTGGTCTGCAATATGACTTCAATCCGTGGTTTGTGTGGATGAGTATCATCAAGAGTATCATCTTTGCCTTTATTATAGCCAGTGTGTCGGCATACCATGGCTTCACTGTCAAAGGTGGTGCGGTGGAAGTCGGTAAGGCCAGCACCGACGCTGTGGTGCGCAGTTCGTTGTTTACATTGTTCTCTAACGTTTTCCTTACCCAGTTACTGTCATGATAGAAGTACAGCAATTAACAAAGTCATTTGACGGGAAGGTGGTGCTGAGTGATGTTAACACCATCTTTGAGGACGGCATGACTAATCTCATTATCGGTCAGAGTGGAGCGGGAAAGACAGTGCTGATGAAAACCCTCGTAGGGTTGCTTGAGCCTACTTCCGGTAAGGTGTTGTATGATGGCCGTAACTTTGTTACGATGAGCAAGAAGGAAAAGATACAAATGCGTCGTGAGATGGGTATGATATTCCAGAGTGCCGCTCTGTTTGACTCGCTCTCGGTGCTTGAGAATGTGATGTTTCCGCTTGATATGTTCTCTACGATGACTTTACGTGAGCGCGTCCGCCGTGCCCAGGAGTGTCTGGCTCGTGTCAACCTTGTAGATACAGACCATCTCTATCCCGGCGAGATATCCGGTGGTATGCAGAAGCGTGTGGCTATAGCGAGGGCTATTGTCATGAACCCCAAATATCTCTTCTGTGACGAGCCGAACAGTGGTCTGGATCCTAAGACCTCTATTGTCATTGACGAGCTGCTGAGCAGCATTACCAAGGAGTTTAACACCACAACGATTATCAATACCCATGATATGAACTCTGTGGTGGGTATAGGTGAGAATATAGTATTCATTGCCGATGGAAAGAAGGAATGGCAGGGTAATAAGGACGAGGTTGTAAATACAGATAATCAGAAACTCAATGAACTGGTATTTGCCTCTTCACTGCTGAAGAGAGCGTATCATAAGTAGTGGTTAGAGTTGAAAGTTTAAAGTGTAAAGTTAAATAGTTCCCGTTCCAGTTAACGTTAACGTTAGAATTATGGATAATAACGACACAATACAGACACAGACAAAGAAAGAGGGTGTTATGCTGCGCACCGAGGGATTGGTGAAGCGTTACGGCAAGCGTACTGTGGTGAATGGCGTGAGCATCAATGTCCGGCAGGGTGAGATCGTGGGACTCTTAGGACCTAACGGAGCCGGTAAGACGACATCGTTTTATATGACCACGGGGCTCATAGTGCCTAATGACGGACATGTGTACCTTGATGATCAGGAAATAACGGATTATCCGGTGTATAAGCGTGCCAGGGCTGGTATCGGCTATCTCCCACAGGAGGCAAGTGTGTTCCGTAAGATGAGCGTGGAAGACAATATCATGTCGGTGTTGCAGATGACGAAGCTTAACAGAAAAGAGCGCGAGGAGAAGCTCGAGAGCCTGATAGGGGAGTTCCGCCTCAATAAGGTAAGGAAAAACAAGGGTGACCAGCTCTCAGGCGGTGAGCGCCGCAGAACGGAGATTGCCCGCTGTCTTGCCATCGACCCTAAGTTTATCATGCTTGACGAGCCTTTTGCAGGTGTTGACCCGATAGCGGTGGAAGACATCCAGCATATTGTGTGGCAGTTGAAATATCGTAATATCGGTATTCTCATCACCGACCATAATGTGCAGGAGACACTTACTATCACCGACCGTGCCTATCTGCTCTTTGAGGGGCGCATACTCTTCCAGGGCAATCCAGAGGAGCTTGCCAGCAACCAGATAGTGAGGGAAAAGTACTTGAGCAACTCTTTCGTGTTGCGAAAGAAAACGTTCCAGATAGACCAACCACAACAACCCTAATAGAGAAAATAAAAAGGCTTCCCGATTTGACGGGAAGCCTTTTTAACCCAAAACGGTCATTAGGATTTACGTCAGATTAGTATTTGTTTTGAGCTGATTGCTCACGTTGGTGTCGAAAGCGTAGCGGGCTACGGTGAGACAACGATGTGAGCAATCAGCCGAAAGAAATGCTGAGATGGCATAAAAAGACCTATAAAACACAAAATATAGCATAGATGTCGGCCTAATGACCGATTTGGGTTTAAGTATATGCTACAAAGTATTATTCATCAAAAAATGATATCTTGCCGCTCTTCGGCTCGTTGTTTGTCTCTGGAGCCACGTTGCTAATGCCTTCAGCTTGTTTGCGAAGCTCGTTGAGCTGCTGGATAGACCGCTTGTAGGTAGCTGAGTTCTCAACAGCCATGATGATATCCTCATTGTCTAAGTCCTCATAACGGAAGATGAACGGCTGACCGAGTTTCTTCTGGGGTACCTGGTTTCCGGTCTTGCCATAGTAGTTGTCCCGACGCTCTGCGTTGCGGCGGTTCATCTCCTCGTTCTTGGCTTTCTGTATTGCCTCATCCTCAGAAATCTTATTGATGCGCTTGCCCATGCCGTCAACATCCTTGATGCCGAAACCAGTGGCGAGGATAGTCACCTTGACCTTATTGCCTAACTCCGGATCAACGGCGAGACCCCATTTTGTCTCGTAGTCTTTGCCGAACTTATTCATAAACTCATGCACATATCCCATCTCCTCCATCATAAGGCCCTGATTGCCGTTCTTGTCGCTGGCAAATGAGATGCTGAGAAGGATCTTCTTGGAGTTGAAGATGTCGTTGTCGTTGAGAAGCGGTGAGTTGAGTGCATCGTCGATAGCGTCTTTCACACGTGTCTCACCCTCACCATAACCGGTACTCATGATAGCCACGCCACCATCCTTCAGCACTGTGCGCACATCGTTGAAGTCAAGGTTTATAAGACCATGGACAGTGATGATCTCGGCAATGCTCTTTGCTGCCACGCTCAGGGTGTCGTCAGCCTTTGCGAAGGCGTCCAGCACAGTGAGGTCGGGGTAAATCTTACGCAGACGCTCGTTGTTGATAACCAATAGTGCGTCAACATGCTTAGCCATTTCCTCCACACCGTCGAGTGCCTGGTCAATCTTCTTGTCACCCTCCCATATAAACGGTATGGTGACAATACCCACTGTCAGGATGTCAAGTTCCTTACTGATGCGTGCTACCACGGGTGCTGCGCCGGTACCGGTACCGCCGCCCATGCCGGCAGTGATAAACGCCATTTTAGTGCCGTCATCCAGCAGGTTGCGGATCTCGTCAATGCTCTCCTCTGCTGCGAGGCGTGCCTTCTCGGGTTTGTTGCCCGCTCCAAGACCCTCATGACCCAACTGCAGGTGTACGGGCACGGGAGAATCGTTGAGTGCCTGTTTATCGGTATTGCAAAGCATGAATGTAACATCATGTATGCCCTCACGATACATGTGGTTAACAGCGTTGCCGCCGCCGCCACCGACACCTATAACCTTGATAATGCTATTATCCTTCATTGGCATATCATATTCTATAATATGCGGCTTTTTTACATTGTCTTTGTCTGGCATAATATTGTCTTTTTGTATTGTTCTTAATATGTTTATTCCTCTCCCTCCATGAGCGACTGGCCGAATTTCTTCAGTGTGTTAAAGAAACCACCTTTGTTCTTTTCTTATTCTTTGGCACTTTGGGCTGCAGCGGATGCTGCAGCTGCAGCGGCTGCAGCGGCTGCAGCCTCTTCCTGTCTCCTATTTTCCTCCTATTTTTCTCTTGCCACTCTTTCATTATCTGCCTGTTGTCCTCTTGCCTGACGGCCACTATTGAAGAGGTCGGAGTTAAGGTCTTCACCCACGCAGTTGTGGTCTCCCTTGATAAGCAGGGCGAGGATGGTATTCATCATGCAGTTGTGGGAGTTGATCTCCTGGTCTTTGGACATTATCTTATGTGTCACGAAACGAGCCACCCTGATCTTGTCTATCTCTGTGATGTTCTTAAAGGCTGTCTCGATATTCTTCATGTTGGCTCCGCCACCGGTTAAGATGATGCCACCGATAAGTTTGTTGGTGTATTCATCAGGCACCTGGTTCCATACATTCTTGATGATTTCCTGAATGCGGCTCTCAACAATTTCTATGAAAGTGCGTACTGGTATTGGTCTGCCGTGTTTGACTTCAATATCCTCAGAGTCGTTGATGTCCTTGTCGTCTGTGAATGCCTGTGCGTTGGCGATCTTGAGTGTCTCTGCCTCGCTTTCCTCAATCATCTGCAAAGCTGCGATATCCTTGGTGATGTTGTTACATCCAAGGGGTATTACAGCCAGGTGGCGGAGAACGTTCTTATGATATACTGCCACTGTTGTGGTGTCTGCACCGAGGTCAACGAGCAGGCATCCTATGCGCTTCTCGTTCTCTGTGAGGATGGCGTCAGCCAGTGCCACAGGAGCCAGGATGATATCTGCTATCTGTATTCCGGCGCTGTCGAAACACTGATTCAGGTTGCGGTAGAAGGCGCGGCGATAGAGGATGTTAAGGAAATTTCCCTCTAATCTTGTGGTGTTGATGCCTACCGGCTCCATCTGATACTGTGCTCCCACCTTATACTCCTGCACAGCGGCGTCAAGTATCTCCTGGTCGGGATAATTCATGTTGCGGTTAGTGTCCATCAGCTCGTTCACCATGTCCTGAGTGATGGTGGTGTCAGTGGCGAAGTCTTTTACGATAACATTCTTGATGCTTCGTATCGACTGTCCGCCCACTCCAACGTACACACGTGCTATCTCCGACTTGAGAGCGTTTTTCAGTTTTGCCGTGATGTTGGTGATACATTGGCTTGTCTTTTCGATGTTGTAAACAGTGCCTTTGCGTATGCACTGGCTTGCGTCTTCTTTAACGACGTTTAATACAGATATGCTGCCGTCCTGATTCTTTTTTCCGGCAATTCCCGTAATCTTTGATGAGCCTAACTCAATGGCTATAATGATTTCTTTTGCCATACGATATGTGTTATTTATATTTATGTTTTTTAATTATTTTCTGTTTCTGTGTTGTTACGTTTCTTACAGATTATCTGATTGTCAAATTCTATGTTGATGTATGAGTATTTGTTCCATCCGGCCTCCGAGAGTCCGTATTTATAGAATTTATACAGTCGGGTCATCTTCTTTTTCATAAAGGCCTCAACCTTTTCCCTCCTTCCCTTTGCGTCCTTGGTGCGTGGCAATTCGCCTAAGTGTATTATGTGGTTGCCTACACGTGGTACGATCTCTACACCGCCGGTAGGCAGTATGTTGATTTGCTCAATGAAGTCGCGCCACGTCTTGTTGTCCATTATTGTCAATGCCAATGGTGCCAGGTATGCTTTAGCGTATGCTGTACTGATACTTCCTGTGGCAATGACAAGGTCGCTTGTGTATGATGAGTTGGGCATGATACCTCCCTTGTCGTCAATGTAATAGTCTTTACCGTTGTTGCCCTTGATACGTATGACGGGCGTACGTTGTGTAATGTTAATCTTTACTTCACCTCCTTCCGTTTTAAAACACTGGGCAGTATTGACAAATGATGTCTTACGCAGTTTGTCTTCTATGGCGCGGGGATTGACATCTACGATTCTCTTGCCGACGGGATAAATCTTCGCTTTGGTGAGACTGTCTTTTATGTCTTTCTTGTCGAGAAATCCCATATCCTGAGTATCTTCGATGTCAATGGTCACATTTCGACACACAACATTGTCTTCCTTCGGCTTGTTGAAGGAGGTGACGGCAAGCACTAAATATACCGCGAGCGCGCTATCAAGTGCTATGATGAGTGTCTTTTTCCACTGCCAGCTCATTTGGCTATTCTCTGCTCTTGATGATTTCTGTTATCTGTTCACTATAGTTGTCAAGGTCTCCGGCGCCCAGGATAACCAGTACGTCGAAGTCCCGTTGTCTTACGTATTCGGTCACGTCTTCCTTGTGGATCATGTCTTTTTCCACTCCGGCGGCAAGGCTGTCGTAGATCAGTTGGCTGGTAACACCCTCTATGGGCTCCTCGCGGGCGGGGTAGATGTCACACAGTACCACCTCGTCGAGTATGCTCAGTGCCTCGGCAAACTCCTTATAGAAGTCACGGGTGCGGGTGTAGAGGTGCGGCTGGAATATAGCTGTTATCTTACGGTTGGGATACAGCTCTCTCAGGCTGCGGGCACTCTGTAGGATCTCTTTGGGGTGGTGGGCATAGTCGGAGAGGAACACGTGCTTCCGGGTGCGTACCTTGAAGTCAAACCTGCGGTCCACACCGCCGTATGTAGCCATGCCGTAGCGCAGCTCCTCGGTGTTGCAACCGTTCAGTTGTGCCATAGCCATGGCAGCCACGCCATTCTCAATGTTTATTGGTATGGGCTGTCCGAGTTTTACGTTGGTGGCGTTTTCAATGGGTGATATGAAGTCGAATGTTATCTCACCGTCATCAATGCGTATGTTTTCGGCATGGAAATCACCCTCGTCACGGCTGTAAGTGTAAATCCTCACTCCTTCGGCAACATCGGGCTGCATCTCTAATCCGGTGTGCAGTATCAGTGCCCCTCCGGGTTGGATCAGCGTGGTGTAGTGGCGGAAGCTCTCGAGGTACGCCTCTTTAGTGCCGTATATGTCAAGGTGGTCGGGGTCGGTGGATGTGATGACGGTCATCCATGGCCTGAGCCAGTGGAAGGAGCGGTCAAACTCGTCAGCCTCTATCACGATGTATTCGCTGTCCTCGGCAAGGATGTAGTTAGTGCCGTAGTTCTTGCTTATTCCGCCGAGGAAGGCGTTGCAGTCAATGGCACTCTGGTGCATGATATGCGCACACATCGTAGATGTGGATGTCTTGCCATGGGTGCCTGCCACACAGAGGCCTTTGCCGGAGCGTGTCAGGGTGCCGAGCACCTGCGCGCGCTTCTGTATCTCAAACCCGTTGTCGCGGAAGAATACCATCTCCTTATGGTCTGAGGGTATGGCGGGTGTGTAAACCACCAGCGTGTGGGCTGCGTTTCTGCATGCCTGCGGTATGAGGTCTATGTCCTCTGTATAGTGTATCAGCATACCCTGTTTCTCCAACTGCGCCGTCAGTGGGGTAGGGGTTTTGTCATATCCTCCCACCACCATGCCTTTGCGGATGAAGAAACGTGCTATGGCGCTCATGCCTATGCCGCCGGCACCTACGAAATATACTGCCTTTATATTTTTCAGTTCCATTTTAACTCCTCGTTTAACTTCCCATTATCTCTCTGCCAGTTTTAACACCTCGTCGGCTATCACCGACGCAGAGTCTTTCAGTCCTAATGTCAGGATATTCTTGCTAAGCTTCTTCAGTGTCTCCTCGTTCTGTACGGTATCGACAGCCTTTGGCAGCAGTTGCGCCGGAGCATCGCTGTCCTCCACCATTATGGCGGCGTCTTTGTTGACTAATGCCATGGCGTTTTTCCATTGGTGGTTCTCCGCCACGTTGGGTGATGGCACAAGTATCACTGGTTTGCCGATGAGGCAGAACTCAGATATGCTGCCAGCCCCGGCACGACTTATCACAAGGTCTGCTGCCTTATAAGCAGTGCCCATGTCGCTGATGAAGTCTGTCACCTTAAGCATTGGCAGCTCTTTCCCTTCCAGTTTCTGCCTTATCTCGTTGATATAGTATTTTCCTGTTTGCCATATAAACTGCACACCGCTTTTCTCAACGATGTCCAGGTGTTGCATCACGCTCTCGTTGACGGTGCGTGCTCCTAAACTTCCTCCTACGATGAGAATGGTCTTCTTCAGCGGATCCAGTCCGAGGTTCTTTATTGCCTCTTCGCGGCTTATTGTTGTCTCAAGGAGCGACTGCCTGACGGGGTTTCCGGTCATTATGATTTTTTCTGCCGGGAAGAATTTCTCCATACCCTCGTATGCCACGCATATCTTCTCCACCTTCTTCGCCAACAGTTTGTTGGTTACTCCGGCGTAAGAGTTCTGCTCTTGTATGAGGCAAGGGACGCCTTTTGCTGCACACACCTTAAGTGTCGGACCGCTCGCATAGCCTCCCACACCCACTGCCGCCATGGGTTTGAAGTCTCTCACAACCTTCTTGGCAAGTCTCATGCTGCGGAATATCTTCATCATGACAGAGAAATTTTTCCACAGTCGTTTCCTGTCAAATCCTGCTATTGGCAATCCTACGATCTCATATCCTGCGGCGGGCACTCTCTCCATCTCCATCCTTCCCAATGCACCCACAAAAAGGATTTTTGCCTCTGGACGCTTTTCCTTTATGGCATTGGCGATAGAAACAGCGGGGAATATATGTCCTCCTGTGCCACCTCCGCTAATGATTATTCTCAATTCCTTGCTCATCAGTGTCTATATATTTTTCAAGTTTCTCTTCACTCAACTGGTTGGTTTAAAGTCTAAAGTTTAGAGTTTAGAGTCCCTTTTTACGCAAAGTACGGCAAAATTACAAATAAAAATCCTTATAACGTTAATTTAAAACTCTATTTTATTATTTATAAACGTTTTTTTTAAATGTGTCAATTTTATTAAAAATTACGATTTCGAAATCTCTTTACTGTCGTTTTTCTTTGCCCAGAGTCCTACAGACAGAATTGCCCCTATATAACAGCAGTTGGTGAGTGTGGCTGTGCCGCCACGGCTGATGAATGGCAGCGGCTGACCTGTAACAGGGGCCAATCCCACAGCCACAAGCATGTTGGACATGGCTTGCACAACGAGCAGGATGCCCAATCCCATGGCAAGAAAAGCGGGGAATGTGTTCTCACACCTGCCTGCAATCTGCCCTATACGCATCATAAGGGCAATGTACAGCAACAGCACAATAGCGCCTCCTATGATGCCCATCTCCTCGATGATGATGGCATAGATGAAGTCGGAATAGGCTTGTGCAACGAAATCACGATAGACGGATTTTCCCGGTCCCACTCCTATGCCTCCTGACGATGCTATCGCCACCTGGGCGTATGCTGCCTGTGCGTCGTTGCCATACAGGTCTATGTCCTTCGGCTCAACCTTTTTGCCGTGTGTGAATTTCCATATCCTCGTCTTCCATGTGTCAGCCCTGTGGAATATTTTTTCCACCGTTGTCTTTGGCTTTACTTTCTTGTTGCCGTTAGCGTCCAGGATTATCTTGCCGTTTTCGTCGGTAAGGTATTCCACCTTGGGTTTTACCGGCTCGCCGTCTTTGGTGAGGTTGACATCACCTACCAGCCATACGAACGCAAAGAAGGCTACTATGACACCCATGGCTAAGGCAAAGATCCTGATCATCAGTCTCTTGGGTACCCTTCCGATAAACATCATGAGATATACCACGACACATATAAGCAATGCCGTTGAGAGGTTCTCAAACATGATAAGCCCCACGATCACAGAGCAAATATATAGTATGTATTTCACGGCCTTGGGGTCGGCTCCGTTCTCACCCTGCATGGCACTAAGTATCTGTGCCACAGCGAGTACTATCGTGCCCTTTGCCAGTTCTGATGGCTGAAACTGAAAACCAAACAGCGACACCCATCTCTGTGCGCCGTTGGTCACTTGTCCTGCAAACAGTACCCACACCAGTGTCAGGAATGATATTATTAGCAGGAAGGGTGTTGCCAGTTTGTAATATCTCACCTTGATGTTCATGACAAGGATTGTCAGCACGACACCAAATATCAGGATGCCGGTGTGTTTGAGGATGGGACCCCATATACTGGAGTGATAGGTGAGTTTGGAGGAAGCTGAGAATACTTCCACCACACTGATAAGGCACAGGAAGAAGAAAATCATCCATATTGCCTTGTCGCCTTTGAATATATTTGCTAATGTTTTGTTGAGCATTGTATCTTATAAGTTCTTTACGATTTCCTTAAACTGGTCGCCTCTGTCCTCCATGTTGCGGAAGAGGTCGAAACTGGCGCAGCACGGACTGAGCAGCACGGTGTCGCCCGCCTCGGCTATCTTATAGCACTCATCCATACACTCTTTCATGCTGTGTGTATCACGTATCTCTATACCCATGTCATCAAAAGAGGCATGCAGTTTGCTGTTGTCTGCCCCGAGGAACACGAGTGCCTTGCATTTGCGCCTTACCAGGTCTTTTATGGCCTCATAGTCGTTACCCTTGTCCTTGCCGCCAATGATAAGCACCGTCGGTCCCGTCATGCTCTCTAAGGCATACCAGCAGGCGTCCACATTGGTTGCTTTGGAGTCATTGATATACTTCACACCTCTTACGGTGCCGGCATATTCCAGTCTGTGCTCCACACCGGGGAAGTTGCTGAGGCTCTCTCTGATAATCTCTTTCTTGATGCCTGAAATGTTTGATGCTATGCCGGCAGCCAAAGAGTTATAGATATTATGCTTACCCGTGAGGCTCAGTGCCTCCTGTTCCATATTGAATGGTGTGGGATATTCTATCTTGTAGGTGTTTTCCTCTATATATGCTATGCTGCCCTTCTCCTTGATTTCTGAGAAAGGACATTTCACAGACTTGATATCATATTTTTTCAACTCCTCCTTGATGATGGGGTCGTCGTTCCAGTAGATAAAGCTGTCTTCGCTTGTCTGGTTCTGGATGATACGCATCTTAGAGTCAACGTAGTTCTGCATGCAGTTGTCGTATCTGTCTAAGTGGTCGGGCGTTATGTTCAGCAGAATGGCGATGTTAGCCCTGAAGTCATACATGTTGTCCAACTGGAATGAGCTAAGCTCAATGACATAGTACTTATGCGGCTCCTCTGCCACCTGCAGTGCGAGGCTTCTGCCGATATTGCCTGCCAATCCCACATCGTAGCCGGCGTTCCTGAAGATGTGGTATATCAGCGATGTCGTCGTCGTCTTACCGTTGCTGCCCGTTATGCAGATCATCTTAGAGTTGGTGTACCTCCCCGCAAACTCTATCTCGCTGATGATGGGAGTGCCCTGTTGGATAAGGGCGCTTACCATAGGTGCTGTGTCGGGTATGCCCGGACTTTTCACCACCTCGTCGGCATTTAGGATCTTCTCTTTTGTGTGCTGTCCTTCCTCCCATTCTATATCATGGCTGTTAAGGAGTGCTTTATAACGCTCCTTGATGGGCGACATGTCTGATACAAACACCTCAAAGCCCTCTTTCTTAGCTAATACCGCTGCTCCGGCGCCACTTTCTCCGGCGCCTAAGATTACCATTCTTTTCATTATATGTTTTGTATTTTTTGTTTTTTCAACTTACCTTATCTTCAGCGTTATTATTGTTATTGCTGCGAGGAT
>JAGDAU010000005.1 GCA_017959365.1 Prevotella sp. | reverse complement strand
CTTGAAATCGTCCATCTCGATAATCTTCCTGACCTCGCGGAGGATGTTCTCCTTGCTGCGGCATGTCACGAACTTACCCTGATGCATGGAGATGGTGCAGAAGGAGCATCCTCCAAAACAGCCACGGTGTATATTGACGCTGTGGCGTATCATCTCGTATGCCGGAATACGCTTGCCCTTGTATTTAGGGTGTGGCACGCGAGTGTATGGCAGGTCGAAACTGTGGTCCAGCTCTTCTGTCGTCATGGGAGGGTAGGGCGCATTAACGATGGTGAAGCGTCCCTCACTCTCCTGTATTATCCTCTGTGCGTGTATCTTGTTGGACTCCTCCTCTATATGTCTGATGTTCTCAGCCTGACAGCGTTTGTCCTTCAGACACTGACTATGGGAGTGGAGTACCACATCGTCTTGCGTGATGCCTCCCGGTATGTCTTTCTTTGTTGTGGTGAATACTGTCTGTGGTATGTCGGTGAGCTGACGGATGGTGTCACCGCTGTCTAAGCGTCGGCAAATCTCCACCATAGGTTTCTCACCCATGCCATATACTATGAGATCCGCTCCGGAGTCGTATATGATGCTGCGGCGCAGGCGGTCCTCCCAATAGTCATAATGAGTGAGTCGGCGCAGGCTTGCCTCTATGCCCCCGAGTATTACGGGTACGTCAGGATAGAGATCCTTAAGGATTTTCGTATATACGATGGATGGGTATTCGGGCCGGCAGTCGTGGCGTCCGTCAGGGCTGTAGGCATCCTCACTGCGCAGGCGTTTGTTGGCGGTGTATTTGTTTACCATGGAGTCCATGGCTCCCGGTGATATGCCGAAGAACAGGCGAGGGCGTCCTAACTTACGGAAGTCCCTGTAGTCGCCATGCCAGTCGGGTTGCGGCACGAGTGCCACACGATATCCGGCGTCCTCAATGATGCGTCCTATGACGGCGGCGCCAAATGACGGATGGTCAACGTATGCGTCCCCAGAGAACAGAATGACATCTACCTCATCCCATCCCCTTATCTCCATTTCCTTCTTAGTGGTAGGAAGGAAGTCGGAGAGTCTGTAAGCACTGCCTTTTTCCTTTATTTCCCTGTTCATTTCCGGTATAAAACAGATTATTTGTGCAAATTTAGCATATAAATATGAGAAAAAAGAAGAAAGAGGGAAAAATCCCTCTTTCTTACTGTGCATTTTTTAATAATTCAAGTTTCGCATTCGCTCAACTGTTTTTGTTTTAAGTTTTATGTTTTGTGTGTTATGTTAAATAGTTCCCGTTCCCGTTAACGTTCCCGTTGGAACAGTTCCCGTTAACGTCAAAACATTTATCTTGTGAATATCACGTTCTGTGTGCCGTAACCGGCGGAGATGCTGTTATCCTCTAATTTGCCGAGGAAATTGTAAATGAACAGCTTGCATGGTGTCATGTAGCTGTCTTCTACGATGACGATGGCTTTTGTAGTGGGGTCAACGCACACCCTTGACGGGCTTGACATATCACTGAGGTCGTTGAGGTCGGTCTCCTTGCCGGTGGCGATGTCATAGCGGAAGAGCCGTTTCTCAGGCTTGCCGTAAACGGCATATACGCATACCAGACTGTTGCTGGTGCGGTCGTAGGCTATGGTTGTTGCCTTGCCGATGTTTTTCTTTGTGTCGGTAGTGGTGTTGATCTCCTGCAGGATATTGTCGGTATAGTCGAGGTTGCTGACAATGAATACCTTGTTGCCTACGGCTATTGACTGACTGTAGGGGTTAAGCTCAACCTCGATGTCTTTTGTCTTAGTGAAGGTCTTGAGGTCAACCACAGCGACTTTCTTTCCTGTGCCGTCCATCATATAGTTGGAGATATTGACGTATAGCTTGCCGTTGCTGACGGAGAGTCCCTCGGCGTAGGCTCCCACCTCTACTGTTCCGCGTGCCTCAAATGTCTTGGCGTCAAAGCGGTACACCTTGCCGTCGTATGCTGACACATATGCGAAGTCATTGTCGTATGCTATGTACCTCGGACTGGCGTTAGGCAGTTTGATGCTCTTCTCCACCTTGCCATTGGCGTCGAGCACCTCCACCTTGGATGATGTTGTGCTTGTGACGAAGATTTTATCGCCAATGATGGCAGCATCCTGAGCGTCGCCGATACCGTAGCCGTTTGCGGTATTGTAGATGTTTGTCACTGTCCATGCTGTCTTGGCGTCACCGGTGGTGTTGGCTTTTACACCGGTAATGTCGCCGTTGTTCTCGTTCCAGTTTCCGGCATTTACGATATAGGCGTAATAGTCGGTCTTGATGGTTGGTCTTAACTCGTTGTTGTCATCATCATCACTACATGATGTGAATGTGAAGCATGCCATGAGAAGCATGCCAAGGATTAATAGATTTTTTTTCATTGTTTTTTTTTTTTATAGTTAATAATGATAGTGCTAATAGTGCAATAGTGCTAATAGTGCTAATAGTGCAATAGTGCTAATAGTGCTAATAGTGCTAATAGTGATAATAGTGCAATAGATTTCTATTAGTTCCCGTTAACGTTCCCGTTCCCGTTAAATTAATTATAGGGTGTAGGTGGCGGAGGCTTTGATGTTGCGGCCGGGCATGGGGTAGAAACGTACTATTTCGTAGTTCTTGCCGGTGAGGTTGTTGAGGTCTATCTGGAGGCGCAGGGTTCCGCTTTTTATTTTCTGTTTGCGTGACAGGCTGATGCTGTGATCGGAGAAGGAGTGCATACGGTAGTCCGGGGTGTTATACCCCGAGGCGTATCGGCTGCCGGTGAAGAGCAGGTTGTATGCCATGTCCACCCATGGTGTGTGGAGAGTGGCACAGAGAGAGGCTGAGTTCTTGGGTGTATAGGCTATCTGGTGGTTATAGTATGCTGTTGTCGGGTCTGTCTTGTCGGCAGCGCGGAGGTAGTTGTATGTCATGGTGATGTCAGATGTAGCGGTGCTGCTCCATCTGATATTCGCTGATGTTGTGATGTCCACGCCTCGTGACACTACCTTTCCCACATTCATCATCTTCCATATAAAGAGTGTCGGTATGGCAACTATCTTGTCGTTGGTGTGACCATAGTGGGCATCAGCAGTGAGGGTTATGCCCTCCACGATGCCTTTCATGCTATGCTCCCATGTAATGCCTGCGTTCCACTGGCGTGTCTTCTCCGGCCGTAGGGATGTGTTGCCAATGAGCCGGTAGTAGAGATCGTTGAGCGTCGGGGCGCGGAAGATGTCCTTATAAGCGAGGCGCAGCCTGAGTGCCTTCATCAATCCGTCAGACTTGTTGAATGGCTGCCATGCCGCACTGAATGCCGGCGAGATGCGGTGCAGTCCGTGTGCGGCGTCACCCGTACGTACCCGTTCGTTGATCTGTGTTGAGAGCAGTGAGGCGTTGGCTGTAAAACTCTCTGTTGCAAGGCGTGCTGCTATCGCTGTATGCCAGGAGTCGCGTGTGGGGTATGGGCAGTTGATGTGAGTGGTGGAGAGATAGTTGTGAGTATAGTCTTGTGCTAATGATAATGACAGCAACTTTACTGGGGTGTACATCACGGTTGCCGTGGCGTATGTCTCATTCTGTCTGAACTTATCCTCATGCTCACCTGCTGCATCGATATTGAAGTCACGCATCCAGCTGTAGTTCCATTTCACTGCCGACCGTAGTCGCAGACTGTTGGATATGGTGTTGGTATATAATGCCTGTGCGAAGAAATTCTTATCGGTGAGCCGCTCCGCAGCCCAAGGGTTGTCATAGATGACGCTACCTGGCAGTCCTCGGTGGCTGCTGAAGCCGTACACCTTGGCTTTCAGTTGCTGGCGGGTAGTGATGTCATACATCATGTTCAGCTCGGCACGCCATGACTCTATATCGCTGTTGTGACGTTTCTCAGATATCTCTTTTATGCCGTTTCGCATAGTGAAGTGGTAGTTGCCGTCGGCACGTGAGTAGCTGCCGAACGCCGTCATTGCCAACCGCTCTGATGCCTTGACGCTGAACAGTGCAGACGGCTCGATGTATCCGTATGAGCCTCCTTTCAGACATGCCGTAAGCAGTGGCGTCTCTTTGTCTGTCATCGTCTCAATGTACAGCGTTCCAGCCGCTGCCAAAGCTCGTGCGCTCTGGAATATATCATCCTGCTGACCTATGGTGACATATATCAGTGAGATGTTGTCGAGTGTGAAGCGTGATATGTCCACCTGTCCTGATTGGCAGTCGCCTATGGAGACACCGTCATATATCACTCCCGTATGTTGAGCGCCAAGACCTCTTATGCTCACTGTTTTCAGTCCTCCTATACCTCCGTAGTCTCTCACGCTAACGCCTGTGAAATGGCGCAATGCCGTAGCCATGTCGCTGATGCCCATGTTGAGCAGGTCGGTGCGTGTGAGGGTCTGTAGTGGTGCGCTTGCGAGTACGTTGGTGGGTATGCGTCGCCCTGTCACCGTCAGTTCTCCGGCGGTGAATATGCTGTCTGTCATGCTCTTGTCTGTCTGAGCGAGGCATACGCAGCAATAGATTGACATTATCAATGCCAATATCAGTTTTCTCATTTCCTCACTGTACCGTCATGCGGACGCTCCTCGGCATCCCATGGCGTATGAGGTGATGGCAGGTCTTCTGACTTTGCGCCCAAAGACAAACACCTTCCCGATGGCTTACTACTATTTACGATTTTCTATTTTCTATTTACGATTTTCTTGTCCAATAGTAAATTGTCCAATAGTAAATACAATCAGTGGCGTTATCGTGTGTCTTTAGGTAAGGGGCGCTCACAGCAGCGGGACTGTTCAAGATTCTCACTTGATTCCCTTTTAATCACGTCGCTATGGAGTGAACCAATCACCCTTTTTCCTATTTTTTATTCTTTTTGCCAAATAAATCTGAATGGGTTCCTGTGTTAACCATTATAAGCACAAGTTCCCTATCATGTTGCTCCCATATAAGTAACCAGTTTGGTTGTATATGGCACTCCCATTGGTTTTTACGGTTGCCATGCAACTTATGGGCTAAATATTTTTCTTCAAGTTGTTCACCACAGAGAAGTTTTTCTACAACATCCCATAGCTCCTGCATAGGGAGCCCCCTCTACTTACATAGTTTGAGATTTTGTTTACACTCACCTGTGATGTGCAGTTCATATTTGGTTTTGCTCATCCCTCAATTTCTTTAATCAGGTCGTTAAGACTGTCATACTTATAAACTCGACCAGCATTGAGATCTTGTAATGAGCGTTCATACGAAGAGAGCTTACGCTGACGTGGAATAGTGATTTTCTTTACACCACGTAGCATACTGATTGCTTTCTTCAGGTCTTTAAGCATGGAAATGTCTTCAATGCTTACTATAAGTTGCCCTTCTGAGGGCAGTGTCATTGCATTTGCCATAATTGTTATTCTTTTTCGGTTGCAAAGGTAATGACAATTCCTTAAAAGACAAAATATATAATAAAAAAAAAGGTGAGCAATATGCTCACCTATGTTATTGTTGTCGATTCTCACTTTTTTAGAAATGAAAAGAGAATCCAGTCTTATTTTATTTTTGTCTCTCCTATTTCCCTATACCTGTAATTTCGTTACTTTCTTTAGAAACAATACTGCTAAAAACTATTAAGGGGTGTAATTGGTATTAATAGTTTACATTTCCTGCTTTGTAATGAGATAGGAAAATAGTAAATTATAACCTCATAAACCTTACAACCTATGAAAAAAATAATCGACAGAGAAAAGACGGAGGCATTGCGCCGCAAGGCGCATGAGAAGGGTGACACCTCCATAGTAATAGACCAGGCGGGAGGACAGGAGAATATGCTTGCCTCACCGGCGGACATTGTCATTGGAGGTGGTGCGAGGGGAGGGGCGAAGTCTTTCTCGCTGCTCCTCTATAACCTTTATTATATAGGCAGTCCGCATTTCCATGGCATACTGTTCAGGAAAGAGCTTGCCACGATGTCGGACCTCGTGGACACCTCACAACAGGTGTTGAGGCAGTTTGGCACTTATCTGAAGGGTGAGCAGACATGGAGGCTCAACAGCGGGGGCACGCTGACCTTCGGTTATCACGGCGACAGCCTTGACGCTTTCCGTGACCGTTATCAGGGCAGGCAGTTTGCGTATATCGGTGTGGACGAGATAACGCAGATGGACTATGCGAAGTTTAAGTACCTGCTGACCTGCAACCGTAACGCCTACGGTCTGACGAACCATTTCTTCGGCACCTGTAACCCGGACCCGGACTCATGGGTGGCAAAGTTCATTGACTGGTGGATAGGTGATGACGGGCTGCCAGTAAGGGAACGTGACGGTAAGGTGAGATATTGCTTTATGGACGGCGACAGCGTGGAGGATATCCTGTGGGGTGACAGCCGTGAGGAGGTATATGCCCAGGCGCGACCCGTTATCGACAGGCTGTGGAGACCTGAGTATGAGGCGTATGGCAGTCCGCAGAAGATGTTTATCCGATCAGCCGCTTTCGTCTCCGCACGCCTTGATGACAACCATGTACTGATGCGATCCGACCCCTCTTACGTTGCATCCTTGGCGGGTCAGAGCGAGGCGATGCGTCAGCGTGACCTTGAGGGTAACTGGAAATTCAGTGATATGGGTGACGACATGATCAGCCGTTCTGACATGCTGACATTCTTTGACAATGCTCGGCAGGAGGGTGACGGTGTGAGGCGTGCCTCCTGTGACGCTGCCTTTGATGGTGGCGACAACCTCGTGATGTGGCTTTGGGTGGGTAATCATATTGATGATGTGTTTGTATGCCGTAAGGACTCGCGTTCTGCCATGCAGATGGTGGAGAGCCGACTGGTGGAGTGGGGCGTGAGGCAGGAGAACCTCACCTACGACATGAACGGCATCGGTCAGGCGTTTAAGGGTTTCTTCCCGAAGGCTGTAGGTTTCAACAACCGTGGTAGTGTGGATGCTAAATACAAGTATATCTACGACAACCTGAAGTCGCAGGCGGCATATATGCTATATAATCACTTGTCACGTCATGAACTGTCAATCAAGCCTGAACTGTTAGACCGCCGTTATGAGGGTAACGGCTATGGTCCGACGCCTCTGCGTCAGATACTGTTACGTGAGCGGCGTGCCATACGTGCCGACGAGAGCCGTGCCGACCACGGCTTCTCGCTAATCAAGAAAGCGGTAATGAAACAAATGGTGGGTCACTCGCCTGACTTCATAGAGGCGATGCTGATGTGGGAGGTGTTTGCCATCAGAAAGACCACAAGGCAGATAAGAGGGATAGGGCTGGTGTAGAGGGTATTCCAACGGGAACGTTAACGGGAACGGGAACGATTTATCTGACAAAGAGACTTTTAGACAGAGAGACAAAGAGACTTTTTTCAACGGGAACGGGAACTATTCCAACGGGAACGTTAACGTTAACGGGAACTATT
>JAGDAU010000004.1 GCA_017959365.1 Prevotella sp. | reverse complement strand
CTGCCTGTTTCGTCAGCAGGCAACTTACCAAAGTCACTACTCTCCAGTTTACTGTTAAGCATCTTGTCGTCAGGCAGGTTGTTTTGGCTCCACTTCCTTATAACCATACCGTTTTTCAACAGTAATAGTCCCGGATTGCTTCTTATCACAGTCTTCAGCGTTGTACCGTCTGTCATAGCAAACGGATATTCCGCTCCTGTGATGTCTATCCATCTTTGTATTGCCTTTTCGCTGCTTGAGGTAAGACAATAGAATGCGTAACCGTTATTCTTGCAGTATTCGTATATCTGATTGATAAGTCCAAAATCCTTGTCTTCCGCCTTCTCAAGCCATGGGGAGATGAACAGGAATGTATATCCCTTGTCAGAGAGCACTTGGTCTGTTATATCATTATTATCAGTCTCCAGAGAATCGCTTTCAGCGTCGTTTTTATTGACGTTTTGGTTATTGATGTCAAGCAACTCTATAGAAAAGTCATGGATGGGTGGCTCATAACCCGGTTCTATCACTTTTGTCTTGCTGTCAATAAATGTCCATGTGCTGTCGGGATAGTCATCAAGTGTAAACTCCTTCTGCTCTCCGTTTTTCTCAAGTATGAATGTTGTCTCTAATTTCGGTTCCTTCTCACCTTTTGGAATTTCCATGCCTTTCTTGATATTGGAGCCTATATGATATGGCCTGAAGTCAAACATCGGCAGGTCCCACAAGCAGATTACGCTGACAATAATGATAAACAACAGACTGTAATTGATAACAATCCACTGATTGAATCTTGATATAAACCTTACCATCTGCATGGGCATTAGCGCCACTACCACAGCGGCGGCAAGCAATACTATATCCTTGAGCAGCGTCTGTCCGTTGGTCAGGTGTATAAAGTCGCCAAAACATCCACAGTCTTTCACGGCGTCAGTGAAATAGAGCCATGCCGTTATTATTGTCATGAATAGCAGGAAGATAACAGACAGACGTGATGACTGCCTGCGCCGTATTGCAAACAGCAACATTACGCCGAGCGTGAACTCAAGCGTCGAGAGTCCGATGGATATGCCGAGAGTGATAAAGTCGGGTAGGGCAGACTCCATATTCCATGCAGCCATATAGTCCTGTATCTTATATTGCGTGCCTAACGGGTCAATGGCTTTCACAAAACCAGAGACGATAAACGTTACAGCCAAAAGCAGGCGGCACACATTAACAGATATGGACTTCAATAACTTCATTTTTTCAGTTGACGAGTTGACAAGTTGATAAGTTGATAAGTTGTCAGTTTGTATAACTAATCATTTTTATTTAATTTTATGGCTCCGAAGACGGCATAATTAATGATATCCATATAATTAGATGCTATACCCTCACTGACGAGCGTCTTGCCCTCAAGATCCTCTATCTCTTTTATTCTCTGTAATTTGGTAAGGATAAAGTCGGTATAACTTGACACCCTCATACCCCGCCATGCCTCATCATAGTCGTGGTTTTTCTTAAGCATCAGTTGGAGAGCCTCCTGACTATGACGGTCATACATTGCCAACGCCTCATCCTGACTGACATCCGTAGTGTCGGAAAAGCCTTTGTCCAATTGTATAAGCCCGACGATGCCATAATTTATCAAGGCTATAAACTCCGGACGGATACCATCGCCCACGAGCGACACACGCTTAATCTCTAATGAGCGTATGCGCTTAGCCTTTATAAACAACTGGTCGGTGAGTGAGGAGGGTCTCAGTATGCGCCACGATGCTCCATAGTCATGCAGTTTGTCGGCGAATATTTTACGACATTCCGCCATTACGCTCTCAAATTCCCGTTGTGTCTTATTGTCGTTATTCATCAGTCTGATAAAAAATAAGTTAACACTCTGGCTCCGGGCCATATTCGTTTGTAAAGTGCTGGCTTTCTAAAAGTGAGAACACAAAGAGTACCAGTCCGCCTACAGACGGAACAAAAGAGATAAGATACCACCATCCGCTGCGTCCTGTGTCATGCAGCCTGCGTACAAGTGCTGACAGGCTTGGTATGAAAAAGATGGCACATACAATAAACATTGGTATAAAACCAATAAACGCAGACTTTATCATTTCAGCCTCGTCGGCATGATTCTTATACATGAGGTAAAACGCAAGGATATATGATACAGTCACAAAAGGTATCATTATCAGCATCACGAAAAGCGCAAACCACCAGTATTCCGCTCTTGAGGCGCGTCCTGAGAATGTGGCGAACTTCTCTTTCATGCAAATCTTGATGGCTTTGCCAAAAGTCATTCTCTTAAAAGGTTTGAACCCCATCTGATAACTGGTCAACTGTGTGCCACACCTCTGACAGTATAACATCCTGTCGGGATTGTTGTATCCGCATCTCTGACAAATATTCATAGCTGATCTGTTTTTGTTTTTAATATAATACTTGTGGCTCCAATGGTAAACAACGTGCCGTCTTCTATCACCCTGCGCTCACGGTCGCCAAGGATGGTATTGTCAACAAAAGTGCCGGTGTAGCTGGGACCGTCACGTAACACATACTTGAGATTTCCTTTCTTGTCATGGCTGACGTTGATAACGCAATGTGTGATGTCAACACTGGGATCAACAGTCTCAATAGGGCAGTTGACCTTGCTGCCTTTCATGTATCTACCTATTACATTGTCGCCTAATTGGAAGGGTATTACCTGCTTGTAATGGAACACATTCTCTATCACGAGCAGGGAGCCGTATTCAGCCCCCTCGGCAGCTGCCTCGGGGTTATCCTCCTTACGTGTAGCATGCAGTTTGGAAACGCCGATGCGAATACCAAACTGCTTGCCACACTGCGGACACACAAACACCAGCGACTGGCGGTCTTCATAGCGTGTCTCGTCAAATGTAATATAATTGTCACACTTAGGACAGCGTACTCTCTTCATTCTATTTCAGTTGTTTTACCCAAGCGTACTTATACTGTACGGTGTCCGGGAAACCTGATACTACCTTCATGGCTTCCTCGTGAGTGGCGTAATGACCAAGAATGACCATGTTCTCTCCAGCAACTTCCATCAGTTCGCCACCGTTGTAGCCGGCATCCTTGAGAATCTGGATGAACGCCTCGCCATTAGCCTTGCTAACCCTACTTGCCAGTACGATGGTATAGTCACTTTCTGTGATTGTTGCCGTCTTGGCATCCTTGTCGGCTTTTGCCGCTTTGTCAATAGCCTTGTCAACAATAGCTGTTGGCAACACGCTCGCCTGCTGACTGTCGTTGTGTTGTCTGTTGACGGTAGGGATGAGGATCATCGCTATCACTGCCACGGCTGCCACTGCAGCATCACGCAGGGTGCTGAGGCGGATGGTGATGGTCTTCTCGGGCTTGTTACGTGAAGCCATCCTTGACAATGGGGCATGCATGAAAGCTGTATTGGCAGACACGCCGCTCAACTCACCGAAATCAAAGGAACTGAGTCCATATAGTGCAGGTGTCAACACTCCGCACCGTGATGCTGTGAAGACGTATGCGCCATCATCATTAACAGACAGGCTGCCAATACCATGAAACTCATAGGTACCATTCTCTTTGAGCTGGTTCTTTAACTCGTCAACATCTTTCTCCACGGTTCTTACCGCCTCAGGATAGCTGAGGTCGTAAGCCTCAACGTATGACTGGGCAAGGAGAGAGTCATTCATGGTAAGCTGACTATTAAACCCTATAGTGCGCGATGGTGGGAGGAAAAGTGCCTCGTTACGGTCATAATACGCACTGCTGTGGTGGGCAACGAAAGCGCCCAATCCCGGTACTGTCACACAATCATTGGTGAGCAGTAATATTTCTATGTGTCTTGTTATTTCCATACTGACTGCAAAGTTATAAATATTTCTCCGTATCTGCAAATTTTCATAAGTTAAGAAACGAAAAAAAACATCTTATTGATAATAATTTCTTAAAAAAAGTCTTTATGTTAATAATAATTGCTAACTTTGCATTCTAATCAGACTATTAAAATCATTATTATGGAATATATAAAGACAGATATCGAAGGGGTATGGGTTATCCAGCCCAAAGTGTTTAATGACAGCAGGGGGTATTTCTTTGAGGCATTCAAACAGGCTGAGTTTGATGAGCACATCGGTCGTCATGTGGAGTTTGTTCAGGACAACGAGTCAAAATCCTCGTTTGGTGTGCTGCGTGGTTTGCATTATCAGAAGGGTGAGTTCTCTCAGGCGAAGTTAGTGAGGGTCATTAAAGGCAGGGTTGTGGATGTGGCTGTTGATATCCGTAAGTCTTCCCCCACATTTGGAAAATATGTGATGGTTGAGCTTAGCGAGGATAATAAGACCCAGTTTTTCATACCACGTGGTTTTGCCCATGGCTTCCTTGTGTTGAGTGAAGAGGCTATATTCACGTATAAGGTTGACAATGTCTATGCTCCTCAGTCGGAGGCAAGCATCAGGTGGAATGATGAGGAAATTAATATTCAATGGCCCATAGATGCAAAAGACGTGAAAACCAGTGAGAAAGATTTAAATGGTTCAAGCCTTGCTTCAGCCGAGGTGTTTGAGTAAAGGATATCATCTTTCAACATTCAACATAAAAAAGAGCCTCTTTTTAAGAAAGAGGCTCTTTTTAATTTTTATATTACTCTTTTGGTACAAGTTTGATGATCATCAGTATTGCTTCAGCACTACCTTTTGTCAAGATGTACTTAGTTCCGGCTTTCACCTCTATAGGCTCAAGCTCATAATAAGCACCTTCGTTGTTCTCTGTGCCGCTGACGGTTGTCTTTGAGCCGTTGAGGCTTACGTCACGGCCACTCTTATTTGTTGCGAGTACGAGAGTCATATTATAGTCTTTGGCAGGAGTGAACTCTACAGAACCTTTAGAGTCAAGTTTTACACCTTTCTTATAATAAGTGCCCTCGTAGGTGATCTTACCGTCACCATAACTTCCACCTACTGTGAACATATTGTTGGAGGGGGAGCCATCAAATGTGCCAAGGATAGTACCTTCCTGTGGTTGCGGGTCATCACCGCCACCCGGCTGGTCACCACCGCCTGGCTGGTCACCACCTTGTGAACTGCCGTCACCGAAGAAACCTACAAATGATGACTTGTAGCTGTCGAGTTTGCTGCCAAGTGTGGCGTCTGGAGCAGAGTCGGTGTCGTCGTTGCCGACATTGTCACTGAAGGTATAGGTGAAGTCGCCATGATTCATACGTCCTGCTCCATAGTAACCTGTTACTACAGATGGCACATCAGCTGCGGCGTCTGGAGTGTACTGATACATGACGCTTGCTGCAGTGTCGAAATTGTCGTATGTCGTGCCTCCTGTGCGAGTTTTCTCTGTTGAAGGAACCTGCTCGTCGCGGGTTTCTGTCTCGTATGCGTCGTAGCCCGTTGATGCAGGGTTCTTCTGAGTGTAATAGCTGAAGTGTGGGGCTGTGCGGTCGAAATAGTTGCCGAAAGCCTTGATCATACCTCCATCCTCGCCAGAGAATGTGCCGCTACCTAAAGCGTCGGTACCCTGCAGTGAGCTGAGGATAGGTTTCTTGGTCTTGAGGAAGTAGTTGTTCTCAACGAATACGCTTGAGCCGGATGTGGCACCGACACCGTATTTGGCTACATTATCAAAATAGTTGTTCCAGACGTGTACACTCATTGAACGTACACGCGGGTGGCGTGAGTCAGAGTGGTCAAACCAGTTGTGGTCATAGCTGATGAAGTTAGGTCCGCTCTCGTTCTTCATACCAAACATGTTGGTCTTACCGGTATCCCAATAGTGGTTATAGCTGACCGTAACGAGTTTGGAGTCTGCTTTCACATCAGTAGCACCATCACCTTTGGCATGGTCACCGCCACCGTTCGGACCGTAGAATATGTCTGTATGGTGAATCCAGATATTTGAGTTGTCGGTGTCGAGTGATATGCCGTCATCCATGCAGCGCATTACGCCAATGTTACGGAACTCAACGCTCTTGGAGTTACGTACGAGGAAACCGAATCCCTTTACGGTAGCATCGTCACCGATACCCTCAATTGTAATGTTAAGTTCAGAGTCGGCTCTCTTACCTTTTATCTGAATACCTTCCTCACTGCTGCTGATACCATCAAGGTCACCCTTCTCTACAAGTCCGATGAAACGGAATGCTATAGGTGTCTGGTCTTGTCCCTTCTGGTAAGCATCGATGATAGTCTGTATGCCTACGCACGGGTTTGCCTCTGCTCCAGTTACATTTGTGGAAATTGTCTTGGCTGTGTTCTTGGTTACATAGAACACCTTTGCACCTGTCTTGAGTGTACCGTCACTGTTGTAAGCACCTGGAGAATAGCCATCTTTGAATGCGAAGCCCTGGCGGCTGTAGTTCTTGACAATCATGCCAGTTGCCTCTGACGCCTTGTCAGCAACCTCATTGCCGTCAACAACGGGGACCACCTTCATGTCGTATGTTCCAGCCATTAGACCTACCATGTCTGCACGTCCGTATGAACCGTAGTTTCTTACGAGCTGGTCATCTATTTTGGTGTACTCGTTGAACTGTCCACCTTTTATATAAACATTATAAGTCTTTGCTCCACTGTATGGATTGAATTTCACGTAAGCAGACTCAAGCCATCCTTTAGCCTCGGTTATCTCAACACCGTTATTTTCTATGTCGCCACCCTGCTGTGTCTTCTTGGCGAAGGCGATGCCCTGTACGGTGCTGTTATACACATCCTGCGCACCGCCCAGTGTATTAATAAGTATGGTGGTGCCATCGATGTTGACATTGTCGAGTGCCGATGTGTTGTAGTAGTTGATGCTGCCGTCCTTAAGTGTCAGCTTCATCTGATTCTGGGTCTCATCTTTAGAAACGGCATTATCTGTCTGGTCTCCAGTTCCTTCGCCACCTTCTGATGCCTCTACGAGTATTGAGAAAATATTCATAGAGCCTGTGGATGAGCTTACCGACACGTCACCGTCAGACATCACAGTAGCCGTACCGGTCTGTGTGGTGTTTTTGTCAGCTGCGGTAAATCCGGAGGCATTTGTCAGGTTGCTCAGGTTGTCAAGTGTTGTTGCGTTGTCACCCGTTGAAGCACATGTGATTGTTACTTTCTGACCTTTTTTCAGTCCTGGGATAATGATTGCCACATTTTTACCTGCGAGTTGCACGCGCTTAGTGGCATCGATACGCAGTTTAGTGGCTACGGCAGACACCTTCAGACCTTTCAGCAATTCCAGCTCTGTGTTACCAGCCATTACTACTCCGCTGATGTCTTTGATGTTGGAATATCTTGCAAAATCCGTCTTATCCTCGTATTTCCATTCTGTTGTGGCATCGTTAAGAGCAGCCACGTCGTCGTCTGATATCACGGTGAAGTCCCATGATTTCTGTGCGTTGGCACCGAGTACTGTCATCAGTGCAGACAATAAGAAAAATATCTTTTTCATAGTTTGTTATTACTTTATGACTTTTACTACTTTCTTACCTTTCTTCATGATAAACAGACCCCTTGCTGGTTCCTCTGAGAGTTGACGTCCTTGAATGTCAAAATAGTAGATAGGAGCGTTTTCCGGCTCTGTTGAGAGTTCTTTAATGGCTGTTGCTACATTAAAGACAATCGTCACTTTTTCCATGTCTATAGCGTTTTCTGTCGTGCCGTCAGAATACTGTAACACGACATCGTCGCCAGAGAATGTGATTTGCTGCACTGTTTTATCCACGGTGCTGCCATCCACGGTCACAACCTGTTGCGCTTGTGCTCCAAGAGCCAGCAACGACAGTGCTGCCATTGTGAAAATAGATTTTTTGAACATAGTTTGATAAATTATTATAGATTTAAAATTTGTTTTCTCAAAGGTATTTACATACACGTTTTTTGATTTCCGCTGCAAAGTTACGCATAAATTATCTATACTAATTCATTTTTTACGAAAAAGTTACGAAAACGTTTGTATTTAGAAATACAGGCAAGTATATTATAACTCAACTTTCGCAAGCTTCAGTTGAGTTGAGTTAAAAGATAAAAGTTGAAAGTTGAAAGTGAATTACATTTGCAGTTGTACCAAATTAGAAAATAAGCATCAAAACTATATCACTCTAAACTTTAAACATTAAACTATAAACCAACAAGTTGAGCGGAAGCGGAACTTGAATAAATAAAAAAACCGCACGCCCTTGTTTGGGCATGCGGTAAATATATCGATTCTGTTATCTGATGATTTTACTCACCTTTCTCCATCTGAGCCTTGAGTTTTGCAAGAGCGTCGATGTCGCCAAGGCTTGTACCGGCAGAAACATTGTTGATCTGAGG
>JAGDAU010000058.1 GCA_017959365.1 Prevotella sp. | reverse complement strand
TTTTGACGGGAACGGGAACGTTAACGGGAACTAAACGCCGTATGGCACTCCCCTCCCATTTCAGGGGAGGGGTTGGGGTGGGGTCAATAGTAGCAACAAATGTAATTCACTTTCAACTCTCAACTTTTATCTTTCAACTCAACTGAAGGAAGCTTCAGTTGAGTTAATCTTATTCGACTGCAAATGTAACAAATAAATCTGATAAAAGCGAACAGTCATACATGTTTATTTGTCTAAAATCATGGAAAATGCATTTTTTTAGTCTCAAAGAGAAAAAAAACGAGAAAAAATTTGGTGGTTATAAAAAATCAGCGTACCTTTGCACTCGCTATTCAGAAATGAGGCATTTTGAGCACCCTTAGCTCAGTTGGTAGAGCAACTGACTCTTAATCAGTGGGTCTAGGGTTCGAGCCCCTAAGGGTGTACAAAAAGCAGACCGTAAGGTCTGCTTTTTTTGTTTTGGTTATTTCTTTTCCTTCCTTCTCTTACTCCCTTTCTTTTTCTTTTTCTTGAAGAGCTCACTGACGTTATTGAAGTCACGCTTGAGGACTAAGCCTACACCCTGGGTGTTGAGGCTGCTCTTAGTGAAATAGCGGTCGTTGGTCTGGTTATACACTTTTATAGCCACATCACCGGAGGGCATCAGCAGGTATCTGATGTCGAAGTCGCCAATGAATGATGTCGTGGCGTTGGCATTGTCGCGATAACCGAACTGACCGTTTATCAGCAGACGGTTGTTGAGAAGACGTCCACTGAGCAGACCCTCATATTCGGCGTTGTTCCAGCCCTCATCGCCCGTGGAGATGTTGGCGCCGAAATTCCAGTTGGAGTTGTTGACCATCGACGACAGCACATTATTTATCTGCTGGCTTATGGTGCCGCTGAGAAGACTCTGCATGGCAAGGCTCGTCTGGCTCTGCTGCGCCTCATTCTCGTTGTTGCCCTGGGTGTAGAACCGTCCGATGGCGAGCAGGTAGAGCACTTGCTGATTCATATCCTCCTCACTATTCATCAGCGAGCGTATCATCTGTTGCGCGTCAGCACTTAGTGATGGCATGTCGAGGTCGAAATCTACCGTTGGTGACAGGGGCGTACCGGTGATATTCATCAGGCAGTTAACCCTTATATTATTAGACTTGAAGCTCTTTCCCACCTGCAGGTCTGAGAGGCTGACGCCATTGACGGTGTACTGTGCCTTGAGGTTGAGAGCCGCGTTATACGGGTCTCCACCAAAGACTATAGTGCTGCCGTTTTGGAAGATAAAGTCTTTTTTGATGATGTTCTGGATAGTCATCTTATATATGCCATGGTCAACGAGGTAGTTGCCAAACATTTCAAAACTGCCTTTATTAAAGTAGTTTGCCCTTATGGTGCCATTGCCGTTGAGGGCTATAACGTCTTTGGTGTCCTGGTCCATCAGCACCCTCAGGGTGAAGTCCGGCGTTGCCTCAAACAGGAAGTTGAGCCTCATGTCACTTGGTATGTTTGGAACATCATCTCCATCAAGGGTCTTGGGTACTAATGTGAAGTCGCCACCGCCAGTTGTATGTGCTATGCTGTCGTTGCTTGCCGTAATATCGTTCCAGCGTATAAATCCCTGATCGCCAACAGAGGAGGGAGACGCCGCGTTGTACTCAATGAAACTGCCTTTCTCAGCCCTGCCTGTGATGTCCATTCTGATGTCACCGGTACGCCCCTTGATGTCACATTCTCCAGTCGCAAATACTGTTCCGAAGAAAGTGTTGTCGCCATAGTCCTTGAAGTCGTATGCCAGCATGTTCTGCGCCTTAACCTTGATGTCGTATGACATCTTGGCAAGATGGGTGTGGTGCAGTGCGCCGTTTACCACACCTTTTCCTCCCAAACCGTCGTAAACACTGTCATTGATGAATACGATGTCATTGTCCAACAGGCGTATGGTGTCATTGTGCAGGGCGTATCTTGTGTTAAGGGACTTTATACCGAGAGTGCCGTTGGTAACAAGCTCGCCGGTAAGCATTATTCCTCCTTTTAACTTACCCCACAGGCGCGCCCTTCCATTGGCATAGCAGTCAACATCCCTCATGAAGCTCTTACAGAATGTTTCCATAAACTCCAGCCTTGTGCCATTAGCCTTTATGTCTAAGTCAATGGCATTCCTGGCAGGTGCTATATATCCGTTGATGAGCGTGTTCTTGTTGTCCTCGTCCTGCGCCACGGCATTGATGTTTATATTTTGAGCATCCTTGTCGTATCCCACGTTAGCATACAGCACTCCCATCCGTCCGTTCTGGAAACGGAAGTCATCAACCCTGAGCCGTGCACTGAAGTCAGGACTGTTGAGCAATGACTTTATGCACGCCTGGCCGTTAATCTTACCATCAAAGTTGACAGAGTGGAAATTGGCAAGGTTTTGAAGATATGACACATTAAGCCCCTGCATGTCAACAGTGATGGAGTCTGACCTGTTGCCTGTGGCAAAACCACTTACGATAATGTGCTGTCCGTGGTGGTCTATGGCGAAATGGTCTATGTACAGATTGTTCTTCCTGTATATGATATCCGAGGGTTCTATCTCCCATATACTGTCGCCCACATGTAGCTCGCTGCGGTGGATGGTGATATGAGCGGTGTTCTCGCCTTCATCATCCTTAAGAAACTCCGTTTGTGTGCGCAACAGTCCGTTCAGCAGTCCTATCTTGCTGTTATTATTGAATCCCACGTCAGCCAAGAGGCTGTTATCCTGTGCGATGGCGTTGACGGACAGGTCAAGGTGGTTTCCGCTGTCACTCAGTTTCCTTATCTTACCGTCTGCCCTCAAGGCATTTCCCGGCGAGGTGATAACAATATTACAATCCTCATAATTTCCTCCGTTATATGAGAAGGCTGGCAGGTTTGCCGTCATATCGATAGTGCTGTTGTCATCGCTGATGCTGCCATAGACGGTCAGTGGCTCATCCAGGTTGAGGTCGATGCCTGTCAGGCTGTTGATGAAATGAGTGTCGTATAGTGTGGCATCGATATTGAAGTTGTTATGCCCTCCTGTCTTTGCCGGTGGAATACCCGGAAGGGTGGGTAGCCTGTTGCTTATCAGGTTAGTGATGCTTTGTCCTAATGTGGCATAGTCATATTCTCCGTCAACGGCAATCTTGGCGAAGTCTGTCTTTAGGAATGTGTGACGCCTGCCGTTCTTGAAACTCGTCTCACCTGTCAGTCTGTCAAGGTGCAGGCTTTGCATGGCGCTGCGGTAGTTGAGGTTCTGGATATTGATATTACCTGTCAGGTCGTTAAGGCTTTTACCCCTGATATCCGCGTCGATATCCGCGTCGATACTGTTTCCTGCCAGCAGCGTGGTCAGTTGCATGGCGTGAGGGTCGAAATGTCTTATGGTAGCCTTAAACCGTCCACCAGGGGTGTCAGAGAGGGCGTCAAGGGAGCCGTCAAAATGTATGTTGCCGTTAGGGTCGTCAATATTAAAGAGTCCGGTATATGTGCCGTTACGCATTGTACCGTCTAAACTGATTTTCTGGTATGAGTAGTTGTTGAAATCCACCCTGTCAATGGTGCCCTTGGCGTATAAGTCAAGGGTCTTAGGGTCTATCTTTCGTTGTGCGTCAAAGAGTCTGCCCTTAATGGTGATGTCTGTTATGAGCATGCCGAGCCGGCTGTCGCCTGACAGTCTCTTGAGGTCTATGCCGGGTGTGGTGATGTGTCCGTCTATCTCCTGACCTCTCAGCGATGCGTCAATGACAGCCTTTCCGGCTCCGCATGACAGTTGTCCGTCAACGCTCACATCCTTACCATTGCCATTTCCCTTACCTCTGAAATCAACAGTTCCGAGGCGTGAAATGATGTCAAGAACAGACGTCGGCGCACCAAGCCTGTTAGCGGCGTCGGCAAGGCTCCTCTCCGCAGCATGCAGATTGTCGATAACGGCATGCCATTTCAGTTCATCTGTAGCATCGAAGGCACCGCTGCCTTTTAGCTCTAAACCGTTGTCGCTGCTTGTGATATTAACGTTGTCAACAGTTATTGCCTTAGCTGTGCCATTTGCCGTGGCACTTATGTTGTAGGTGGTGGACCATGACTTTAGCGTAGGCTTTAAAAACGCTAAGTCAGAGGGTGTTATCTTACTGCGATAAATATTTCCTTTAAGTTCCGTGGGCTGTCCCTTATTATGGCTTACAACCAGTTCCGGCACCATTATGTTTGTCTGCGGAAGCTCAATGCTTACATCTGTCAATAGAGTCTTGCGGGCATCATGTGTTACATGTGCCGTGAGCGCGGTGAGGTTCAGTCCGGATTGTTCATTCAATGACATCTTCTTGACATTCACCTTTATTATATCGTCAGTGATATGGTCAATGGCGGCTACCATATTAAGATCGGCAACCTTGATGTGGTCGGGATTGATTATTCCCGGTGTCTCAGGCTTGTCAAGGATGTTGTAAGCCACTGTACCGTTGCGTATCACAAGGGTGCTTATGACAATGTCCAAAGGTTTCCGGTTTGTTGAGTCTTTTGATGACAGTGAGTCGATGGCAAACTGGCAGTTCAGAGGGCTGTCAGCGGTTTTTTTGTATATATTAGCCTCTACGCCAAACAGTTGGAGTGCACTGATCCTGACCTTGTCTTTGGTAAGTTGTCGGAGGTCTATATTCACAGCCATCCGGCTTGCCTTAAGCATCTCTTTCTTGTCTTGGTCTTTAATCAGCACGTCATCAAGTATGAGGCGGTTGAAAAAGCCTATATTCACTCTACCCACGTAAACCTCCGTACCGAGTGTCTCTGACAGTGCTCCGCTGATTTTCTCACCTAAAAAAGACTGGAATGAAGGCACACGAACAAGAGTTACGACCGTTGCCCACAATATGACCACCGACCATAACAATCCTATTATTATATTCCTCAGTACTTTCAATAATGTAAAGTATAAATATCAAAATATGCTTTCATCCCGACATTCGTGTGGCAAAATTACTCCAAATCAACCTTAAATGAAAATTATTTTTCTTTTTTCTTTCTTTAAACCTCGTTTTTTTGTTAATTTTGCACATTATTTGGTTTTTAAAACAACAATACAGTTTAAAAATACATTAATACTATGGCAAATGTTATCAAGCTACGCAAAGGCTTAGACATCAATCTAAAGGGAAAAGCAGAGCAGACGGTTGTCGCTCAGATACATCCCCAGGAGTGTGGTCTGATGCCTTGCGACTTTCCGGGATTGGTGCCTAAGGTCGTCGTCAAGCCAGGTGACAAGGTCTTGGCTGGTGACGCTCTTTTCGCCGACAAGATGGATCCCAGAGTGCTTTTTGCATCGCCCGTAAGCGGTGAGGTGACCGAAGTGACGAGGGGAGAAAGACGTAAGGTGCTTTCCGTCAGGGTTAAGGCTGACAAGGAGACATCCTACAGGTCTTTCAGCATCCCCAAAACTGACACCATTGATGGTGACGCTGTTATCAACATCCTTCTCGAGGCTGGTTTGTTTGGTTATGTCAATCAGCTGCCATACGCTGTTACGACTCGTCCAGACACGGCTCCGAAAGGCATCTTTGTGAGTGCTTTGCGTGACATGCCGTTGGCAGGAGACTTCGAGTATGAGCTGCAGGGCAATGAAGAGGCTTTTCAGACCGGGCTCAGCATGCTGTCGAAGATTGCAACGGTATATATTGGCATTGGAGCCTCACAAGAGGCAAAAGCCCTTAGGGAAGCCCGTGACGTGGAGATGACGGTCTTTGACGGTCCGTGTCCCGCTGGTAATGTGGGCGTTCAGGTAAACAATATCTCACCGGTTAATAAGGGTGAGGTGGTATGGACGGTAGATCCAACGGCAGTGATATTCTTTGGCAGGCTGTTCCTCACAGGTAAGGTGGATCTTACCCGTCGTGTAGCCATCGCCGGTGAGGTGCATAATCCCTCATACGTAGAGGCTCCCGTCGGCACACCGATAAGTGCCTTGTTGGATGGCTTCCGCAAAGAGGGCTATTATCGTGTCATCAACGGCAATCCTCTCACCGGCCGTAAGTCTGACGGTGATGACTTCCTTGGAGCACACACCTCAGAGGTGACCGTTGTTCCGGAGGGAGACAAGATTGACGAGCTGGCAGGCTGGATTATGCCGCGCTTTAAGCAGTTCTCAGTCTCACGGAGTTATTTCTCATGGCTCTTTGGCAAGAGGGAGTACACCATGGATACCCGTCGCAAGGGTGGTGAGCGTCACATGATTATGAGTGGTGAGTATGATAAGGTGTTCCCAATGGATATCTATCCGGAATATCTTATCAAGTCAATCATTGCCGGCGATATTGACAAGCAGGAGCAGTTAGGCATCTATGAGGTGGCTCCTGAGGATTTCGCCTTGGCAGAGTTTGTTGACAGCAGCAAGCTGGAATTGCAGAAAATTGTCAGGGAGGGTCTTGACATATTAAGAAAAGAGAATGCCTGACCATTTAATTATTCGTTTACTATGAGTGCATTAAGAAAATATTTAGACAAGATAAAGCCGCATTTTGAGAAAGACGGTAAGCTGCATGCTTTTCGCAGTGTCTTCGACGGCTTTGAGACATTTCTTTACGTTCCGAGGGAGACATCGCAGTCGGGAGTGCATATCCATGACGCCATTGACTCTAAGCGAATAATGAGCTTTGTGGTCATAGCCCTGTTGCCGGCTCTACTCTTCGGTATGTATAATGTGGGTTATCAGAATTATCTCGCTGCCAATACATTAGCAACGGCAGGCTTCTTTGAGATATTCTTCTATGGCTTCCTCGTGGTGCTTCCAAAGATACTTGTGAGCTACATCGTGGGTCTGGGTATAGAATTTGCCTGGGCTCAGTGGAAGGGTGAGGAGATACAAGAGGGTTTCCTTGTCAGCGGTATGCTGATACCGATGATTGTGCCTGTTGGATGTCCGTTATGGGCTCTTGCCGTTGCCACCGCCTTCGCTGTGGTGTTTGGTAAGGAGATATTCGGCGGTACAGGTATGAATATCTTCAATGTGGCATTGCTCACCCGTGCATTCCTCTTCTTCTCTTATCCACAGAAGATGAGCGGTGACGCCGTGTGGATTGCCAACGAGAAGATCTTCGGTCTTGGAAACGACCTCGGAGACGCTTTCACGGCTGCCACTCCACTTGGCCAAGTGGGTGCCGGCAATGAGGTTACGGCATCTCTGTGTGATATGATAACCGGTTTCATTCCCGGCTCTATAGGTGAGACAAGCGTTATCGCCATTGCCATTGGAGCTGTAATACTCCTTTGGACAGGCATCGCATCATGGAAGACCATGCTTAGCGTCTTCGTGGGAGGTGCTGCAATGGCATATATCTTTGAGGCTGCCGACATGACCGCTATCAAGTGGTATGAGCACCTTGTGCTTGGTGGTTTTGCCTTTGGTGCCGTCTTTATGGCCACCGACCCTGTCACCTCAGCGCGTACCGAGTGTGGTAAGTGGTTCTATGGTGTTATGATAGGTATCATTGCCGTGGTGATAAGGGTTATGAATCCCGGTTACCCGGAGGGTATGATGCTTGCTATCCTTCTGATGAATATGTTTGCCCCGCTCATCGACTATTGTGTCGTCCAGCGTAATATCAGCCGTCGTGCCAAGAGGCAAAAGATTAACAATAACAAGTAAACACAAGGATTATGAATACAAGTTCCAATACATATACCATAGCTTACTCGGCTATTCTGGTTGTTATAGTGGCTTTTCTGCTTGCCTTTGTGTCACGTTCATTGAAAGACCGTCAGGATGCCAATGTGGCATTGGACCAGAAGAAGCAGATACTCTATAGCCTCAACCTGCGTAATCTCTCTGATGACGAGGCAGAGCGTAAGTTTGAGGAGGTTGTCAAGGGTAAGGTGAAAGCCGATGACTTCCGTCAGGGAAAGGGAGAGTCTGCCATGATGAAGGCTGATCCCATGGACGGTGTTGACGGTGTGTATATCTGTGAGGTTGATGGTAAGAAAAAGACCGTCGTTCCCATGAAGGGCATGGGCCTGTGGGGCGGCATCAGTGGTTTCGTGTCTGTTGATGATGATAATATCACCGTCTATGGCGCTTACTTCAACCATGAGAGTGAGACTGCGGGATTAGGCGCAGAGATTAAAGACAGCGAGGAGTGGCAGAAACGCTTCCAAGGCAAGAAACTCTTTAAGGAGGGCGTTGACGGTGTGGCGTTGTCTGTTGTCAAGACAGCCACTGACAAGACGACAGAGGTTGACGCTGTGACAGGTGCTACGCTGACCTCTAATGGTGTCAGTGATATGCTCCACGAGTCTATTGCCAAATATTTTTCTAAATAAGCAAGAATAGAAAGGAGATATTATATGGGATTATTTTCAAAACAGAATAAAGAGGCGTTTGGCAATCCGCTGAACCTGGATCATCCGATATTGGTGCAGGTGCTGGGTATCTGCTCCGCCCTTGCCGTGACATCACAGCTGAAACCAGCTATCGTGATGGGTCTTGCCGTAACGGTTATCACGGCGTTTGCAAATGTAATCATATCACTCATCCGCAATACCATCCCCAACCGCATACGTATCATCGTACAGCTTGTGGTGGTGGCGGCTTTGGTGACCATCGTCTCTCAAGTGCTCAAGGCATTCTCTTACGATGTCAGCGTACAGTTGTCAGTGTATGTCGGTCTGATTATCACCAACTGTATCCTTATGGGCCGTCTTGAGGCTTTCGCAATGATCAACAAGCCATGGCCGTCGTTCCTTGACGGTATAGGCAATGGCTTGGGATATGCCATGATACTTGTTATCGTGGGTGCTTTCCGCGAGTTTTTCGGTCGCGGCTCTCTTCTTGGCTTCCAGATAATACCCCAGGGAGCCTACGATGCCGGTTACATCAACAATGGCATGATGACCATGCCCGCTATGGCGCTCATACTGCTTGGCTGCGTGATATGGGTTCACAGGGCTTATTTCTATAAGGAAAAATAAACACTTACAACTATGGATCATACAATAAGCTTATTTTTCAGGTCGATATTTGTCGACAACATGATATTCGCCTTCTTCCTCGGCATGTGTTCTTTCCTTGCTGTGTCAAAGAATGTGAAGACCTCACTTGGGTTAGGAATAGCAGTGACATTCGTGTTACTTGTAACGGTGCCGGTAGATTATCTGCTTCAGACAAAGATACTTGGTCCGAACTGCCTCGTTGAGGGCGTTGACCTCTCTTATCTCAGTTTCATACTCTTCATAGCAGTGATAGCCGGTATGGTACAGTTGGTTGAGATGGTGGTTGAGAAGTATTCTCCATCGCTATATGCCGCCCTGGGTATATTCCTGCCGCTGATAGCCGTCAACTGTGCTATCATGGGAGCATCGCTCTTCATGCAGCAGCGTATCAACCTCGACCCCTCCAACTCCCAGTATATCGGTAGTGTGTGGGATGCTGTGGTATATGCCGTCGGCAGCGGTATAGGATGGACTCTGGCTATTGTGGCTATGGGAGCCATAAGAGAGAAGATGCAATATAGTGATGTGCCTGAGCCTCTCAAGGGTCTTGGCATCACATTCATCACAGTGGGACTGATGGCTATGGCCATGATGTGTTTCTCAGGACTAAAGATATAATGATATGGGACAGTTTATATTATATAGCATAGGAGTATTCCTTATAACGATTCTTCTGCTGGTGATTATCCTTCTGGTGGCTAAACGCTACCTCTCGCCCAGCGGAAATGTCAATATCACGATAAATGGTGACAGAACCATCTCGGTGGGGCAGGGCAGCTCGCTTATGACAACACTTAATGAGAATGGTATATTCCTGCCTTCCGCATGCGGTGGTAAAGCATCGTGTGGACAGTGTAAGGTGCAGGTGCTCTCGGGCGGTGGAGCGATACTTGTGTCAGAGAAACCTCACTTCACGCGCAAACAGATAAAAGAAAACTGGCGACTGGGTTGTCAGTGTAAGGTGAAGAGCGACATGGAGATACATGTTGACGAGAGTATCCTCGGTGTCAAGGAGTATGAGTGTACCGTGATAAGCAACCGTAATGTGGCTACCTTTATCAAGGAGTTTAAGGTGCAGCTGCCTCCGGGGGAGCACATGGACTTCCTGCCTGGATCATACGCGCAGATCAAGATACCTGCTTTCGATTGCATC
>JAGDAU010000057.1 GCA_017959365.1 Prevotella sp. | reverse complement strand
TTGCTGAAATTGAATTCTTTAACCCCACCCCTTCCCCTCCCCTGAGATGGGAGGGGAGTGCCATACGGCAGCTTTCAATTTTCAATATTCAATTTTCAATTTACTAAGTTCCCGTTCCCGTTAACGTTCCAGTTGAGAAAAACTATATCACTTTAAATTTTAAACATTCAACTTTAAACTATAAAAATAGTCAAATAGGACTCCGAGCTTTGCTCGCCTGAGTACCTATAAATAGTATATAATCACGAAGAAATCTAACAACTCGTCAACTTGTCAACCTGTCAACTTGTAAACTTGATATAACAATGAAGAGAATTCTATTACTCCTGGTGATGACAGTATTCACCATGGGCGCATGGGCGCAGAGTGACTATTCAGCCTATACCAAAGGGCTCAGTTTTAATATGCCAGTGGTGAAAGCGCCAACGATACCCGACAGGCGTGTCTCACTGACTGACTTCGGCGCCGTGGGCGACGGCAAGACACTCTGCACGGAGGCCTTCGCAAAGGCTGTGGAGAAGCTGTCAAGCATGGGTGGCGGTCATCTTGACGTGCCACGCGGAGTATGGTACACCGGACCGATAGTGCTGAAGAGCAACATCGACCTGCACCTCGACAAGGGCGCCGTGATCCTCTTCGCTGCCGACGAGACCCTCTATCCGCTTATCAAAACCTCGTTTGAGGGCTTGGAGACCTACCGCTGCCAGTCGCCGCTGAGCGCCAACGGCGAGCAGAATATCTCCATCACCGGATATGGTGTCATCGACGGCAACGGCCGCTACTGGCGTCCACTGAAACGCGCCAAGGTGACGGAGGCACAATGGAAGGCGTTCACCGCCGTACCGGGCGGCGTCTTTCCGCGTGAGGACCTGTGGTATCCGTCGCAGGGTTACGCCAAGGGGGCTAAGAATGCTGACCTCAACGTGCCACAGGGCATGAACACACAGGCTGACTGGGAGAGCGTAAAACGATTCCTACGCCCCGTGATGGTAAGCCTCGTAAGCTGTAAGAATGTTATGCTCCAAGACGTGATATTCCAGAACTCTCCAGCCTGGAACCTCCACCCGCTGATGTGTGAGAACGTCATCGTGGAGCGTGTGCTGGTGCGCAACCCCGCCTACGCCCAGAACGGCGACGCCATAGACCTTGAGTCATGCAAGAACACCCTTATCATCAACTCAAAGTTTGACGCTGGCGACGACGGCATCTGCATCAAGAGCGGCAAGGACGCCGACGGACGTAAGCGCGGCATGCCATGCGAGAACGTGGTTGTTGACGGCTGCACCGTCTTCGCCGGTCATGGAGGCTTTGTGGTAGGATCGGAGATGAGCGGCGGCGTGAGGAATATCATGGTCAGAAACTGCCAGTTCCTCGGCACTGATGTGGGTCTGCGTTTCAAGAGCACACGCGGACGTGGCGGTATCGTAGAGAATATCTTCATCGACGGTGTATCAATGACCGACATCAAAACCGACGCCATCACATTCAACATGTATTACGGCGGTAAATCGGTGGCAGAGATGCTTGCCGACGGCGACAATCCCAACAACACCGACAAGAAGCCCATTGACGAGACGACACCCATCTTCCGTAACATCGACATCAAGAATGTGGTGTGCAACGGTGCCTGGAGGGCTATGGAGTTCAACGGTCTGCCAGAGATGCCTATCAAGGGTATCAACCTCAAGGATATCACCATCATAGCAGACAACGACGCTGTGTTCTTCAACTGCGAGGACATCAAGCAGAGTAATGTGAATATCATTACTAAATAAGCTCCGAACCAGTAGTTTTTCACCCAAAGACAATGAAAAATCAAAAAAATCTTTCATTTTATTTGCGGGAACGAAAAATAAGTTATAATTTTGCAGCCAAATAATCAGAAAAAGTAACAAAATGACAATTACAAGCGCATATCCTTACGGTTATTACTTTTACTTCGCAAACAATTGTGAGGCGGGATGTCGCATGTAGTCTTTAAGATCTGAGAATAATAAGATGAAATATAATAATCCCGCTTCACACAAAGGAGCGGGATTTGTTTTTTTAACAACAATAAGACAAATGGAAGAGAAGAGCGTTTTTAACACCATGGTAACTCCGGCAGAGAGGCTGTCGGCGGTGAGCGAATATTATTTCAGCAGGAAACTGAAGGAGGTGGCACGCCTCAACGCTGAGGGCAGAGACATCATCAGCTTAGCAATAGGCAGTCCCGACATGCCACCATCACCACAGACAGTGAGTAAGCTCTGTGAGGTGGCTCAACAGCCCGGCGCACACGGATATCAGCCTACTATGGGCACACCGGAGCTGCGTCAGGCGATGGCGACGTTCTATAAGAAGTGGTATGATGTGGATCTCAACCCACAGACAGAGATACTGCCCCTAATAGGAAGCAAGGAGGGCATACTGCATGTGACGCTGGCATTCGTAAACCCCGACGACAGGGTGTTGGTGCCCAACCCCGGTTATCCCACATACACATCACTGAGCAAAATCCTCGGAGCGGAAATCGTGAACTACAACCTGCGCGAGGACAACGGGTGGCAACCGGACTTCGACGAGTTGGAGGAAATAGTAAACGCCCAATCGCCAAACGACAAATCAGGACCATTCCGACTGATGTGGACCAACTATCCCAACATGCCCAC
>JAGDAU010000056.1 GCA_017959365.1 Prevotella sp. | reverse complement strand
CGGCATCGTATTGGCAGGATTTTTTGTGATGTTGACAGTGATGGCATACTTGCGTAAGAAAGTATATGCTTTTCGGTTCATCGGCACTTATCGGGCAGCGATACCGGCGATGGTGTATGCCCTGATACTTACCATCATCATGGGACTGACGAGACAGCAAGTAGCAGGAACATGGTTGAACAACATGTTATCGTTCTGGCCTTTTGTCCTTATCTATGTATATATCGCGGTTATCCTTGGACTTACTATCCACAGAAGAGTACGTAAGATATTCAAAGGTCAAGGGTCGCTGAAACACGACATTCCCTTTTTACTGAACCACTTGGGCCTTTTTATTGCTCTTACAACCGCCACGCTCGGCAATGCTGATATGCAGCGGGTGAAGATGATAACTGCTATCGGCGAACCTGAGTGGCGTGCGCTGGATCAGGGTGGGGGAGTAAAGGAGATGGATATTGCCATCGAACTGAAGAGGTTTATCATGGAGACCTACGATGACGGCAAGCCTAAGCGTTTCGCCTCTGAGATTCAGATACTGACTAAAACGGGAAAGAATATCGAGACAACAGTTGATGTGAACAAACCATACGAGGTGGACGGCTGGAAAATATATCAGTATGGCTACGACACGCAGATGGGCGCACAGAGCCGGATATCGATACTCGAGCTCGTCAGCGACCCGTGGCTGCCATGGGTCTATGCAGGCATCTATATGATGTTGGCTGGAGCGGTGTGTTTGTTTGTGTTAGGTGGAGTTAGAAAACAACAGAAGAAGTTGGAAGCAAATTAGGGGATTTTTCTTATGGATTGGAGCTATTTCATATATTTCGCGATAGCATCGGTGCTGCTCTGGTCAATGGGAGCGTGGGCAGCGTGGAAGGATAAAACAGGAATGGTATATACTACAACTGTCATCGGCCTGCTTGTATTCTTCTCGTTTATTCTCTCTATGTGGATCTCGCTGGAGCGTCCGCCGTTGCGTACGATGGGCGAGACACGACTCTGGTATTCGTTCTTCCTGCCGTTGGCGGGACTTGTCGTCTATTCGCGCTGGAGATACAAGTGGATACTGTCGTTCTCAGCCATCCTTTCCTTGGTGTTCATCTGCGTAAACCTGTTTAAGCCGGAGATACATGACAAGACGTTGATGCCCGCCTTACAGAGTCCTTGGTTTGCACCTCACGTCATAGTGTATATGTTCTCTTATGCCGTACTTGGCGCGGCGACAGTGATGGCAGTATATGGACTTGTCAGTAAAAAACCTCAACTATCAACTCTCTATTCTCAAATAGACAACCTCGTCTATGTCGGTCTTGCCTTTCTCTCCATAGGTATGCTCTTCGGCGCACTTTGGGCAAAAGAGGCTTGGGGACACTACTGGTTGTGGGACCCTAAGGAGACATGGGCTGCCATTACCTGGCTCGCCTACCTGATCTACGTCCATTATCGCCAGATGCAAACGGCTAAAAGCCAGGAGCCGTCAGCCAATCGTCTGGTCCTCTGGATGCTCATCAGTTCATTCGTCCTCCTGCAGATGTGCTGGTGGGGCATTAACTACCTGCCCTCCGCACAAGGTTCGAGCGTGCATACCTATAGTATAAGTGAATAACTCGGCTGTAGCCTGCGAAAGCCGAGTTTAGTTTAGAGTTTAAAGTTTAATGTTTACAGTGAATTACTTTGTCTTAGAATTATCTAAATTTGTAGCCAAAACAGATTATGGCAGTATTTCAGTTAGATGATGAGTTATGGTTTCCGGACCCGCATTATGGTGAGGATGATGGATTGGTGGCTGTTGGCGGTGACCTCTCTGTTGACCGTCTGCTGTTAGCATATAGCTATGGTTTCTTCCCCTGGTTCTCATTCCGTTATCGTGAGGAGCCACATTGGTATTGTCCTATGGACAGGTTTGTGATCTTCCCGGACGAGATACACGTGAGCCATTCTATGAGGCAGCTGATACGCAAGAACAAGTATGAGGTGACCATCAATCAGGATTTTGACGGTGTTATTCACGGTTGCTCTGTTGCTGATGGCCGTTACGATGAAGACGGGGCGTGGCTAAGCGCCGACATCATTGAGGCATACACAGAGCTGTACCGCATGGGTTTTGCCGGAAGTGTGGAGGTGTGGGAACCATACGCTGACGGTAGTGAGGGGCGT
>JAGDAU010000055.1 GCA_017959365.1 Prevotella sp. | reverse complement strand
CATCCTCTACTGTGTACATCTTATATGCCACAACAATAAATTTATTCTCCATAATAATTTGTGTTGTATATTTTATGTTATGTGTTAACTCAAGTTTCGCTTTCGCTCAACTTGTTGGTTTAAAGTTTAATGTTGAAAGTTGAAAGTGAATTACATTCGTGTTTTGGTTTGTATGTTTTATGTTTTGCGTTAAATAGATTTCGTTATCTCGTAACCTCGAAATGCCGGTTTTTCAATTTTCAATCTTCCGCTCGGCACTTGTGACGCTTTTACAAAGGCCACAGGCCGACTAAAAGAATCTTCAATTTACGAACGACCTCAATTGCGGTCTAACCACAGGGTCAGCAATGGGTCGGAGAGAGAATAGACGTTACCTGATCTTGTTATCATGTCATACTCTAAGAGTTTGAGAGCCGCTGACTGGGTGGAACTGGGTGAACGCAAACGATGCTTTTTGTTGAATGCGGCAGAGTTGATACCTTTCGCATATCCATCTGCATGAATTGCATACAACAACTCCTTTTGAATTTCACTAATAAACGACAACTGCTCTCGTAAATAAGAGTCGTTTTCGCTGACGTAATCGTCTATCAATTGTTTTACCATATCTATATCACATATCTTTCCGGGAAGCGTCTCAATATATGCATCTTTCATCAGACGCTGTACGTAAAACGTTACTCCACGGAATGTATCATACACGTATGAGAACGCCTCCTTGCTAATCCTTTTATCGGCACACTGGAAATGATGGCATGCAAAATCATAATACACATCCCTGTCTATGGGCTCAAGTCTTAATGGTTTAGCACTCTGATAGAATGGTCTCTTAACCGAAAAAAACATCTCTTCCATAAGTCTGCGCCGACTGCCGGAAAATACAAAATTCACATTTGATAATTTCTGAATATACGACCTTAAGATGGCTTCTACGTTCTTCTCCGGATAACGGGTTATTTGCTGAAACTCGTCAATGACTATCAGACAACGCCTTTCAACAGACTCTATATAGTTGAATATCTCACGAAGTGTGTCTTCCGGCTGCTGTATATCACCTAACCTGATATCAAAAGTGGGAGTATTCAGAACCGGGTCATAACCAAAGCTTCCACTTAGAGATTTGAGAAAAGTAACAAATAATTTCTGCCATTTCTCACCTCTTGTGGCAATAGTATCATATACAGCTATTCCGAAGGCAAAGATAAACTCACGGAAAGTGGTGGTCTGAAGGATGTCAACAGATATCGTAATATACTCATCCTTAATAGAGGGTTTATCAAAAACAAAATCAACAAGGGATGTCTTGCCCATACGACGTGGCGAAGTTAGCACAACGTTTAACTGGTTGGCAAGAGACTTCTCAAGTTGCACAGACTCTTCTCTCCTATCACAAAAAAAAGCTTCCGGTATCTTACCTGATACTACAAAAGGATTAATAACGTTATTCATAACTTTATGATTTTGTCTGCAAAGATAACCCAAATATTTAAATTACCAAAATAAAATTACCGAAAAAAAATAATTTTATAATGGTAATCAGGATTATCGTCTTACCTTTTTCCTGCTGTTTTCAATCACTATGCCACGGGTAGAGGCGGTGGCGAGAGTGCCGTTGAGGGTATAGGCCTGGGTAGGAAAGCTCAAACCGTCACCAGAATCACCTTCCACAGAACCTTCTCCATCTGATGCACGTACAGAGTTGATGCCGGTGGGCTTGTCTTCTATGGCATCATATTCCTCCATTGCCTCTACCATGCGGGCCTCAAGGTCGGCAAGGCGGTAGAGTCCGTCTTCGTTAGCAGTCAGACCCTCAACAGTAATGGGCAGCACCATCGGATACTGCACATTCTGCCCCTCCTCGGTGGAGAGCAGCGAGCGGTTCTGCAACTGGCTGACAGCCTGATAAACCAGGTTGATGGCTACATAGTCGTCATTGCCGTCACTCCATTTCTCAAACACTATTTTCGACCCTATGGGCGTATGCAGCTCAAATGCCTGCTCCGTAGGAGGAAAGACAAAACGCAGCGCAGAACCTATGCTGGCAAGATTTGAGTCGTGGCCACAAAGGAACGTGAACTTACGCCCCTCGGTGCGGAGCTCCTCACGTATGCGACTAACCAACGGATAGGCAAGGTTGACGGCGGCTCTGTGGGTTGTGAAGAGCAGACCGTCGTACACCTCCTTGACAGCGCAGATAGAACGCCATTGGTCGGCAGTCAGTTCATGACCGAAAGCCGCCATGCTCTCACTCTCGTAGCACTGCAACACAAGGGCGTCCGCCACGCTGTTGGCAAGCGTGTAGCCACCAGACATCTTGGGCTCACTACCCTTCTCAATCTTAAACTGTGTGTCATCGTAACGGAAGTGGGTGGTGTCACCCTCTATTGCTGCCGGGGAGTGAGCCATGTCTATAACCTCCTCCATCAGTGTCAGAGTGGGCTGCATGGACTGCATCCAGGCCTGCGGTCCGCCATGCAATGCCTGCATCTCATCAAGCACCTGCTGACGATAGGTATCGTTCATCTTAGTGAATTGCGGAGTGAACATAGGATCCATCTTGTCTTCATCATATTTGTGTGTTATCTCCACATTGGCGAAAGGCAGAAAACCTGCCGAGAAATACTTTGCCGTGGCGAAGGTACGCTGACGTGAGTTGGCATAGAACAGCACCTCGTTGCCCTCAGGACGGTAGTTATCGGGCAACAGACCCTCACCCACAATCCACTTACGGAAGAACTGTCCCATCTCCGTCTCCAATACACCTCCACGCAGCGACAGCTGGCTGCTGGGTGATGACCACTTAAACCATTCGTATGGTGTCACTCGCATATATTCTGCACCGCCGGAGGTCAATGGCGACCGGATATTATGGCGGCTCATCACCACCACTCCCCTGAGTGTGTACTTGTCGTGGAAACCGGCTGTGCGAGGCAGTTGCCCCCAAGCCATGCTAACACCGCAGATGATAAGGATGGCGGTGAGCATCCATTGATTTATTGTCTTCATAACATTTAATTATAGTAACAGCGATATGATACATCGCACTCTCTCTGTCTGCGAAGTTACGGAAAAACGAGAGCAGAACAAAATAAACTAACAAAAAAATCACTTTTATTTGTTTTTTTAATCACTAATTCGTATTTTTGCACCCTAAAACAAATTCAAACTGTTAGTTAGTTGAGCGAGCGCGATACTTAGATATATGAATACTTTCGGAAATATATTCAGACTGACCACCTTCGGTGAGAGCCACGGCGAGGCTGTGGGAGGAGTGATTGACGGTATGCCCGCCGGCATTGTCATTGACATGGATTTCATACAGGCGGAGTTAGACCGCAGACGACCGGGACAGAGCCATATAACCACAAGCCGCAACGAGGCTGACAAGGTGGAGCTGCTGAGCGGCGTCTTTGAGGGACGCTCCACGGGCACACCGATAGGGTTTATCGTAAGGAACGCCAACCAGCACTCCTCTGACTACGACAATATGCGTGACACCTTCCGCCCCTCTCACGCTGACTACACTTATCAGACCAAGTATGGAATACGTGACCACAGAGGCGGCGGCAGATCGTCAGCACGCGTCACCATAGCACGTTGCGTGGGTGGCGCACTGGCTAAATTAGTGCTGCGCCAGATGGGCGTCAGCATATATGCCTACACGTCGCAGGTGGGCGATATCTGCTTAGACCGGGACTACAACAAATACGACCTGAGCCGTATAGAGGATAACATCGTGAGATGCCCCGACCCGGATAAGGCACGCCAGATGGAGGAGCTGATAAGCGGCATAAAGGCTGAGGGCGACACCATAGGCGGAGTGATAACAGGCGTTATACAGGGCTGTCCTGTAGGATTAGGTGAGCCGGAGTTCGGCAAACTGCATGCCGCCTTAGGAGCCGCCATGCTCAGCATCAACGCCGTCAAGGGATTTGAATACGGTGAGGGATTCGCCGGAGCGGCGCAGAGGGGCAGCCAACAGAATGACATCTTCCGCAAGGGGAAACAGGGCATAGATATCATGACCAACCACAGCGGTGGCATACAGGGTGGCATCAGCAACGGTCAGGACATCTATTTCCGCGTGGCGTTCAAACCCGTAGCCACACTACTCATGCCACAGCCTACCGTCACCATCGACGGTGAGGACACCACCCTCACCGCCCGCGGCAGACATGACCCCTGCGTATTGCCAAGGGCCGTGCCCATCGTAGAGGCAATGGCTGCAATGACAATCCTCGACTACATGCTGCTGCAAAAACCGCTACTTAAATAAAATGATGCAGACTATTGTTATACTGACTTGTGTGCTGTCGCCACTCGTCATACTGTGGCTTACCTACAAGAGCAAGGTGCTCAGACAGGTGGGGAGTATTATAGTGGCATATATCATAGGCTGTACCCTCGGACTGACAGGTATTTTCCCTGACACTGATGAGATGCACAGCGTACAGACCACCGTTGCCTCGGCAGCTATCCCGTTTGCCATCCCTCTGCTGCTCTACTCGGCAGACCTGAAATCATGGGCACGTCTGGCTCCGAGTTTTATCAAGAGCACTATCTTCGGATTGTTAGGATGCACCCTGGCAATCGTCGTGGGATACATGCTGTACGGCAAGAGCGACCCGATGCTGTTTGCCAACATCGGCGGTATGCTGACAGGCCTCTATACCGGCGGTAATGCCAACCTGGCATCACTGAAGATAGCCCTCGGCGTTGACGATACCACATATATCCTCACCTCGGCTTACAGCACCGTAATGAGCGCTGTCTATCTATTCTTCGTTATTATCTTTGGCAAACGTCTGCTTAGACTGTTTATGCCAGACTTCAAGGACAACAAGGACATAGAGGACAATATCGTCAAAATGGAAAATCACGAGGAGGAACTCTTCTTCGGGCTGTTCCGACGTGACAACCTGAAGGACCTTGGACTCAGCCTGCTGCTCACCATAGCCATCATCGCTCTTGGCGCGGGAGTAGCGAGCCTGTTTCCGAAGTCTGCATTCCAAAGCATCTTCATACTGGCTATCAGTATGCTTGCCATACTGTCATCGCTGCACCCCAAGGTGAGACGTCTGAAACGGACGTTTGAGGCTGGCACGTTCTTCATCCTTATCTTCAGTGTGGCTGTAGCCTCACAGGTGAGTCTGAAGACGCTGACCGATGTCGATCCCAGCATCTTCCTCTTCATCACTGTGGCAACACTGGGTTCGCTGCTTTTCCACGTCTTGCTGAGCGCTATCTTCAGGATAGACACCGACACAACGCTCACCACCAGCATATCACTGATTTGCTCACCGCCTTTCGCTCCTGTCATGGGCAGTGCGTTGGGCAACAAGGCCGTCATCGGCCCCGGCATCGCCGTGGGCCTCTTCGGCTATGCCATCGGAACATACATGGGTTTCGGCATCGCCTACCTGCTGCAAGCTATAGGACACTGCTCTCTTTAAGCTGAAAACCATTCCGCCAATTTTCAAGCATTTTCCCCTAAGTAATAGAAAATAGCAACAGCAACTATAGCTTAAAAAATTAGGCGTATAGCTGCTGTTGATTTCTTTGTTGGTTATTAATCTTTACAAATTTCTGACGGTTTTAAACCCAAATTACCGTTTTGGGTTAAATTACTTATTTTTGACGGTAAAAAGTTTACGTATTACAACCTTTTTCACCTACGCAAGGTTTGTCAAATAACACCAATGGATGAAGTGGATGATATGGACAAAATGGATGCACACAAATTTCAAAAAAGTAGATATCTTTGCACTGACAAATTATTACTAACTTTAAAACTAAAAAGTATGAAAAAGTATTTTGGAATTCTGGTTTTTGTCTTGATGGCAGTATTTAGTCTTGGTCTCGTGTCTTGCGGTGATGACGATGATGACGAAGGAGGTGGCGCTTCTGGCAATGGAAGTATTGTGGGAACATGGAAAGGTGACTTTAATATGGAAATAGAGGATTTATATCATATTAAAGAATTACATACCTATGATTTCTATACATTCAAAAGCGACGGAACGTATGTGAGTTATTTTGTTACTATTACTAAATATACAGATGAAGCCAAGAAGGAGTTTGGTTATAAGGACGAAACAGAATTTGAGGAAGACGAGAGGGGCACATACAAGTTAAATGGCAACAAGATTACCTTTTATCCCACTTATAGTGACGAAGGTGATTATGAAGTTGAAACATTGGAATATAAGGTTTCAGGTAACAAACTAACCTTTACAAGTCTGAGCGGAATAATTGTGAGTATTACATACAGCAAATCAAGTGAATCTGAAATAGACAAGTATCGTCAGTAACTAAATTGTGTCACACGTGAAACAATCCGGCAGCACATCATTCTCATGTGATGCCGGACTGTTTTGAGTTAAATAATTCAAGTTTCGCACTCGCTCTACTTTATTAGTTTAATGTTGAAAGTTGAAAGTGAATTACATTCGTGTTTTGTGTTGTATGTTTTATGTTTTGTGTTGTATGTTTTGTGTTGTATGTTTTGTGTTGTATGTTTTACGTTAAATAGTTCCCGTTAACGTTAACGTTCCCGTTGAAAATAGTTCCCGTTCCTATTGAAAGAATTATTAATTTTAAATTCTTAATCGCACAGCGACAACTATTAAATCTTAAGTTTTAACTATTAATTCATCAACGGTTCCCGTTAACGTTAACGTTCCCGTTGAAAATAGTTCCCGTTCCCGTCAAAACATTTTCACTTTCAACTCTCAACTCTCAACTATTTTAGTACTTCCACGGCGTGGCGCATGCGGCGGACGGTCTCCTCCTGGCCGAGGAAGGCGGAGATGTCATACATGCCGGGGCCCATGCCCTTACCAACGAGGGTCAGGCGCCAGGAGTTCATCACATCACCTAACTTATAGCCTTTCTCCTCAATCCACTTGTTTACAGCGGTTTCCTGAGTAGGGATAGAGAAGTCGTCAAGACCTTCAAGGAGGTCAGCTAACTCGCTCACTATCTGTGGTGACTGTTCCTTCCAGCGTTTCTTACGTGTCTTCTCGTCATACTCTGATGGCGGTATGAAGAAGAAGGTGCATAGAGGCCACAGCTCCTTGACGAAGTTGACACGGTCTTTCATCATCGCCACCACCTGTGTGACACGCTCCATGGTCTCCTCCACACCGTTGTTTGCCACGATGGGGGCGAAGAGGCGTGCTATCTCCTCATTACTCTTACGGAGGATATACTCATGGTTAAACCATATAGCTTTCTGATAGTCGAAGCGTGCGCCGGCACGGCTGCAGCGTGAGATGTCGAAGAGCGACACCAACTCTTCTAATGAGAACAGCTCCTGCTCGCCGCCCGGGTTCCAGCCTAACAGCGCGAGGAAGTTGATGACTGTCTCGGGGAAGTAGCCGCTCTCACGGAAGCCGCTGCTCTCCTCTCCCGTCTTGGGGTCGTGCCACTCAAGGGGGAATACAGGGAATCCCAACCTGTCGCCATCGCGCTTGCTCAGCTTACCCTTACCCTCCGGTTTGAGGAGCAATGGCAGATGGGCGAAACGCGGCATGGTGTCCTCCCATCCGAAGGCGCGGTAGAGCAGCACGTGGAGCGGTGCGCTGGGCAGCCACTCCTCACCGCGTATCACGTGTGTTATCTCCATGAGGTGGTCGTCAACGATGTTCGCCAGGTGATATGTCGGCAACTCGTCAGCGCTCTTAAAGAGCACCTTGTCATCGATGATGTCCGACATGATATTCACCTCACCACGTATCATATCGTTGATGGTAACCTTGACACCCGGTTCCACCTTAAACCTCACCACATATTGCACACCGTCGTCAATCATAGCGTCCACCTCTGCTTTGGACAGTGTGAGAGAGTTGCGCATGGCTCCACGGTTGTTGCTGTCGTATTGGAAGTTAGGCGTGTTCTGACGCATCTGCTCCAGCTCCTCCGGTGTATCGAAGGCGATGTATGCCTTGTCGTGCTCAAGCAGGTAGTCAACATACTTCTTATATATGTTACGGCGCTCGCTCTGGCGGTATGGCCCGTGGGAGCCTCCGAAGCTGACCCCCTCATCGAATTTTATCCCTAACCAGCGGAACGACTCGATGATATAGTCTTCCGCTCCCGGCACGAAGCGCTGTGAGTCGGTGTCCTCGATTCTGAAAACCAGCTCGCCGTTGTTCTGGCGGGCGAAGAGGTAATTATACAAAGCTGTACGTACGCCGCCGATATGCAGCGGACCTGTTGGACTTGGTGCGAAACGCACCCTAACTTTACGTTCTGACATCGTTTTTGTATGTTTTTTGTGTTATTTTTTGCAAAATTACTATATTTTTCGCATATTACCAATTTTTTTTGTATTTTCGCATTCTAAATCATAAACAATACGCTATTATGGCAAAATATGACATGTCAGACAGCACTTTTTGGAGAGACCTGACAACAAAGGTAGTACTTGTGTTGGGTACTGTGGCAGTGATAGTGTGGCTTATGCCCCGCGACCCCGACTATCACTTCCGTTTTGAGACAGGCAAACCGTGGATGAACCGTCAGCTGTTCGCACCATACGAGTTCTCCATTCTCAAGAGTGAGGAGGCTATGAAAAAGGAGCGTGACTCCATAATAAACAATTTCCAGCCTTATTACACCTACCATGAGAGCATTGAGGAGAAAAACGTGAGTCAGTTTCTCATTGAGCATAAGGATGGTATCCCGGGACTACCTCTTACATATAATAAGGTGGTGACAGACAAACTGCATGAGATATACCAGCGGGGAGTGATGGTGATAGGCGACAACGAGCGCAGCCGGGGCAGCGACAAACTGCTCAGGGTGATAAAGGGCAAGAACGTGGAGACAATGAGCATAGACACGGTGTTCACCACAAAGAACGCATATAAGCTGTTCTTTGCCGATGACCTCACAGAGGATATGCGTGCCAGCCTGACACGTTGCAACCTCGACAACTATATAGAGCCCAACCTCACCTACGACAGGGAGAAGAGCGAACAGGAGCTGAATGACATGCTGAGCCTTGTGACCACTGCCAGTGGCGTGGTCTTCCAGGGTCAGCGTATCATAGAGCGTGGTGAGATTGTCAATGAGAAAACAGCGCGCGTGCTTAAATCCTTAGAGGCGGAGATGAACCGCCGCAACTCATCATCCTCCGATATGGCTAAATGGCTGTTAGCAGGCCAGACGGCTTTCGTGGCGATCATCGTGGTGCTCTTCACCTTCTATCTGCAACTCTTCCGTAAGGAGTTCTTTGAGAAGTCACGGAGCATAGCGATGTTGTATTTCCTGATTATCATCTATCCGCTGTTGGTGTTTCTCGTGTCCAAACACGGCCCCTTTACCGTCTATGCCCTGCCGTTTGCCATGGCTCCGGTGTTTGTCAGGGTCTTCATGGACTCACGCACGGCATTTATGACCATCCTCACCATTGTGTTGCTGTGCTCACCCTTTGTGACCTTCCAATATGAGTTTATCATCATACAGATTGTGACAGGGATTGTCGCGATATACTCGCTCAGGGAACTGTCCAAACGGTCACAGATGTTTAACACCGCCATCTGGGTTACCTTGGCGAGCGTGGCGATATATTACACCCTGCAGTACCTGCAGAGCAACGACCAGGCGAAGATGATGGACCAGATAACATACCGTGACTTCCTCGTCAGCGGTTTCCTGCTGCTCTTTGCCTATCCCCTTATGCTGCTCGTAGAGAAAGCCTTCGGCTTCACCTCGGCAGTGACGCTCTTTGAGTTGAGCAACTCCAACCACCCCCTTATGCGCCGGCTCAGTGAGGTGGCTCCCGGCACCTATCAGCACAGTGTGATGGTAGGTAACCTCGCGGCGGAGATTGCCAACAGGGTGGGTGCCGACAGCTTGCTTGTGCGTACCGGGGCATTGTACCATGACATAGGCAAATTGGAAAACCCCGTCTTCTTCACCGAAAACCAGAACACCGTCAATCCGCATGAGAAGATGACGCGCCAGGAGAGCGCGCAGATCCTTATCAGCCATGTCACAGAAGGTCTTAGGCAGGCAGAAAAATATAACCTGCCAAAGGAGATAAAAGACTTCATACGCACACATCACGGCGCAGGACTGACGAAGTTCTTCTATATATCATACAAGAACGAGCATCCTGACGAAGAGGTGGATAAGGCAATCTTCTCATATCCGGGTCCCAACCCCTTCACCCTTGAGCAGGCCATACTAATGATGTCTGACGCCGTCGAGGCTGCATCACGATCGCTGAATGAATATACAGAGGAGAGTATCGTGAATTTGACCAACCGCATCATCGACTCGTTGGTTAACGACGGTTTCTTTAAGGACTGTCCCATCACCTTCCGTGACATCGCGGTGGCAAAGCAGACGCTGATCGGCAGGCTCAAATCCATCTACCACACCAGAATCTCATACCCAGAAATGAAGAAAGACGAGAGTTAACGTTTTCAACGGGAACGTTAACGGGAACGGGGGATGAATTAAAAATTAAAAATTAAGATTTAATAGTTGTCGCCTTCGGCGATTAAGAATTAAAAATTAATAATTGTTTTAACGGGAACTATTTTCAACGGGAACGGGAACGGGAACTTTTTTCAACGGGAACGGGAACGTTAACGGGAACTATTTAACGTAAAACATACAACATAAAACATACAACACAAATCTAATTCACTTTCAACATTAAACTTTTATCATTTAACTCAACTCAACTGGAGCAAGCTCCAGTTGAGTCTATTTTTTTTACTTTTTCTTGAAGTAGTCGTTATACATCTTTATTGAAAAGACGATGACGCTGCAGGTGGTTGTGACAAGATTGGTGGCAAACAATGCCCAAAGGAAATCGGGCTGATGAAGTATGCCTTGCAGCATAAAACAAAAACTACCGATACCCATCATCAGGAATGTGGGTAACGCTATACCATCGGTGTTACGTGTGCGGATGGTTTTAATGGCTTGTGGCAGATAACCCAAAACCATTGTTATGCTTGCCACCCAACCACATATTACATAAAAAGTTGACTGTTCCATATATGGTATGTTTTACGTTGTATGTTTTGTGTTGTATGTTTTGTGTTGTATGTTTTGTATTGTATGTTTTATGTTGTATGTTTTACGTTAAATAGTTCCCGTTAACGTTCCCGTTCCCGTTGAAAATAGTTCCCATTAACGTTCCGTTTTTATCAGCATTGCTACAGCGGCACAGCCGATGACGAGGAAGACGCCTGCCATAACCATCATATTGCCCTGGTTATTACCAAGCAACGACAGCATGAGACCACCGGAGGCAGAGGCTACAATCTGCGGAATACATATAGTACCATTGAAGAGACCGAGATAGCTGCCCATGTGACCATGCCCCTGAAGGGCATTGGTAACGATGGCAAACGGCATGGCAAGCATTGCTGCCCATGCGCATCCTATAAGCACAAACGGCACAAACTGCAGGTATTTGTCGCCTATATACGGTGTGAGGGCGAAGCCTACAGCGCCCATGAGCAGACTGAGACCGTATGCCATCTTACGGCTCTTGAACCTCGGAAGCACCATTGCCCACACCACGCTGCCAACAGCCTGAACGGCGAACAGTATGCCAACCCAGTTGCCCGCCTCCTGATATGCCTTTGAGGCGGTATCGGTGGTATGCCATACCGATTGGGCTATCGTTCCGGGTGTATAGGTCCACATATACAGGAATGCCGCCCAACAGAAGAACTGCACCAGTCCAACCTGCCAGAATGCCTTCGGGGCCTTCCTCAACAATGTTATAACGTTTGCTTTTGCCTCTTTAGTATTATCCCCTTCTGTTTTAACAGTTCCATTATACTCCGCATAGGTCTTGGGATCCCACTCCTTCACCTTCAGCGTGGTATATACCACGCACAAGATGAGTATTGCGGCGCCGATATAGAAAGACCATATCACGCTGTCGGGCACAACACCCTTGGGTGCCACATTGGATATGCCGAGGAAAGTGAAGAAGAATGGGAAGACAAAGCCCACCACACTGCCAGCATTACACAGAAAACTCTGTATGGAGTATGCCAAGGCTTTCTGCTTCTCATTGACCATGTCTCCCACAAGCATCTTAAACGGCTGCATCGCCATATTGATACTCGTGTCAAGAAACATCAGGGATATAAGACCAAAATTCATTGCCATGCCTACTGTAAGCCCCAAGGAGCCGGCATTCGGCAACAGGCACATCACGATGACCGCCATCGCCGCTCCCACAAAAAGATATGGTATGCGCCTGCCGAAACGGCACCATGTCTTATCACTGAATACGCCCACTATAGGCTGTACGATGATGCCCATCAGCGGTGGCAGTATCCAGAAATAACTCAACGTATGGGGGTCTGCCCCAAGGGTGGCGAATATACGACTGATGTTTGCACTCTGCAGGGCGTATGCTATCTGCACCCCGAAGAAACCGAAACTGAGGTTCCACAGTTTCCAAAAACTTAAATCTGGCTTTATTTTATTCATAATTTATCTTGTTGTGCCACGGATAATCAGTTTTGTCCTTACCACGCGGCGTACTATCTTGTCTTTGGATATGATGCCCTCCACCTGGGATATAAGTATATCGGCAGCCTCCTTACCCACTATTGTACCCCGCTGCTCCACAGTGGTAAGCATAGGGTCGCTGGCGATGGAGTGTATGTCATTACTGAAACCACAGATGGATATATCCTCCGGCACACGATAGCCAAGGCGCTTGGCGCTATAGAGGATGCCCACGGCAGTATCATCATTAACCGCAAAGAAGGCATCAGGAATATCCTCATTTGAGAGTATCTCGGGGGTTATCATCTCCGCCGCCTGACGATTGTCACAATAGAACTCAAAGTCGTCACACGGACGCAGACCCTGTTTCAGCAACGCGTCACGATAACCGTTATATCTGTTTTTGGAGATTTCCATATTCATCGGCGACCCGAAGAAAGCAATTCTCCGGCAACCCGTATTCACCAAATGGGTAACAGCCGCAAAAGCCCCCTGATAGTCGTCCACCACCACGCGGCTGGCATTGACACCAGTGCTTATCCTGTCGTAAAAGACAATAGGCAGGCCATAGTCGATGAGTTTCTGGAAATGCTCGTAATTCTTAGTGTCCTTAGCCTGAGACACAATCACACCACACACCTTGTTCTCAAGGAAGTTATGGCAGATATCCACCTCACGCTCATAACTCTCATCGCTCTGAGCCACCATGATAGTATATCCCCTGCGCGCCGCCTCATCCTCTATGCCCGACAAAATGCTTGAGAAATAGTAATGCTGAAACTGCGGCAGTATGACACCTATAATCCTCACGGGCTGTGTACGGCTCTTGCGGAGCGATTCCGCCAGGAAATTAGGGTAATAGTTATGCTCTTTGGCAAACCGTTTTATCTCCTCCCTTCGCTTTGGACTGATACGCGGACTGTCCTTCAGCGCGCGCGACACAGTGGACACCGACACACCCATCAGGCGTGCTATATCTTTCATCGTTATTGGTGTCTTGTTACTATCCATACTGCAAAAGTAAAGATTAGTGTAATATTCACATCATTTTATATTACAAATAATACATATTGGCTTGCGAAAACGTTTGCGCAACCAAAACGACTGATTTGAGTGATTTTTTTTATAACAATATATCATACAACATTAATTTTGCATTGTAATCGGAAGTAAAAACGATTTTACAAACATTATTATATTAACACTAACTTAAACAAAGATGAAGCAGGTAAAATTCAGAATCCCCGCGAGGATTATGACACTTTTTGTGTGTCTGTGTCTTTCCGTGGGAGCCTTCGCACAGCAAATTACTGTGAGAGGCCATGTTAAGGATGAAACCGGCGAACCGGTAATCGGAGCTACTGTCCGTGTGGAAGGACAGGGAGGTGGCACCGTGACCGACATCGACGGTAATTTCTCTATTTCGGCTAACACCGGCGCCAACATCCAGGTATCTTACATTGGATATGAGACGCAGACGGTGTCAGCGGCTTCCAATGTTGTAGTGACGCTGAGAGACGACTCACAGTCACTGAACGAGGTGGTGGTAATCGGTTACGGTGCTGTAAAGAAGAGCGACCTCACCGGTTCTGTCACAGCACTGAAGCCAGATATGAAAAACAAGGGTGTCGTGGTTAACCCACAGGACATGCTTGCTGGTAAGGTGGCTGGTGTAAATGTCACCAGTAACGACGGTGCGCCGGGCTCAGGAGCACAGATCCGCATCCGTGGCGGCTCATCACTTAACGCCTCCAACGACCCTCTTATTGTTATCGACGGCGTACCCGTTGACAACAACGGTGTAAAGGGTCTGTCAAACCCACTCTCAATGATTAATCCTCAGGACATCGAGAGCTTCAACGTACTGAAGGACGCTTCCGCAACAGCTATCTATGGTAGCCGTGGTTCTAACGGTGTTATCATCATCACTACCAAGAAGGGACGCGCTGGTCAGAAGCCAACAGTCTCCTACGCAGGTAGCGTAACGCTGAGCATGAAGAAGAAGACCCTTGACGTACTTGACGGCAACGAGTACCGCGACCTTATCGCAAAGGTATGGGGTACAGAATCGGATGCTTACCGTAATCTCGGTACCGCCAACACCGATTGGCAAGACCAGATCTATCGCACAGCAATAAGCCATGACCACAACGTTACGTTGTCAGGAGCCTTGAAGCAACTCCCCTACCGTCTGTCTGTAGGCTACACAGACCAGCAGGGTATTCTCAAGACCTCTGAGTTCCAGCGTGTCACAGCAGCGTTGAACCTCAACCCGTCGTTCTTCAACGACCACTTGAACCTCAACCTCAATGCCAAGGGTATGTATGCAAAGACACGTTATGCTGACGGCGAGGCTATCGGTTCTGCATTCCGCATGGATCCCACACAGGCAATCAATGACATTACCGCCCCGGCACACCTTGAGATGCTTGGCAGCGAGTATCAGCGCACTCTCGACCACTTCGGCGGTTGGTTTGAGTGGCCCTCAGCCGGTAATATTCCGGGTGAGACAGCATGGCCATTCTCACGCAACTCCATGGGTACCAAAAACCCGCTCGCTATCCTACACGAGCGCAAGGAGGTGGCACACAGCCGCTCATTCATCGGCAGTGCCGACATCGACTACAAGATACACGGCTTTGAGGACCTGAGACTGCACGCCACATTAGGTCTCGACATCTCCAAGGGTTGTCAGTTCAGAGATGCCACACCGGCATCACCGCAGTTTATGTACTTCGGCAGCCACGGTAAAGACGAGAGTCTCAAGCGTAACCTCTCACTGAGTGCATACGCACAGTATTACAAAGACTTCAACGAGAAGCAGCACTTCGACATCATGGCAGGTTATGAGTGGCAGCACTTCTGGCGCAACCAGTACAACGACTATATAGGCTACTATGCTGATACCAACACCCTGTATGCCGGTCAGGAGGATGACCACACACCATACAGGTTTGCCACTGACAACTACCTCGTGTCATTCTTCGGACGTGCCAACTATACACTCATGAACCGTTACTTTATCACCGCTACGGTACGTGATGACGGCTCATCAAGGTTTAAGAAGCACTGGTCATGGTTCCCGTCATTCGCCTTCGCATGGAAGATCAATGACGAGAATGCCATGCGCGACATCAAGTGGCTCAGCGATCTGAAGCTGCGTCTCGGCTGGGGTATGACTGGTCAGCAGGACGTGAACGATGACTACGCATGGATACCAACGTATTCTATCAACACAGGTACAGACAGCTACTATCCTCTCTATGGCGACGGCAAGCTCAACCGTCCGGACAACTTCACTCCAGACCTTAAGTGGGAGACCACAACAACTTACAACATCGGTCTTGACTGGGGTATCTTCGACCAGAGGCTCAGCGGTAGCATCGACTGGTACTATCGTCTTACCGAAGACCTGCTGAACTACTCTCCCACCGCAGCCCTTTCCGCATTCCGCAACCAGGCATGGCAGAACATCGGTTCGCTTGCCAACACCGGTGTTGAGGTGTCATTGGAATGGAAGGCTATCCGCACTAAGGATTTCTACTGGACACTTAACTACAACTTCACCTACAACAACAACCGCATACTCGACCTTGACGGAGCTTCCGCTGACGGCGCACCAGTGCCTAACACAGGCATCAAGGTCGGTACCGACAAATACCTTGAGTATCATCAGACCGGCTATCCCGCCAACTCATTCTATGTTTACAAACAGGTGTATGACGAGAACGGACACGCACTCGAGGGTGTTGTGGTTGACAAGGACGGCGATGGCAAGATAACAGGCGACGACCGCTACTTCTATAAGAGTCCCGCTCCTCCTGTTACCATGGGTCTTGCATCAAGGATGGAGTACAAGAACTTTGACTTGGGCTTCTCTCTGCGTGCAAACATCGGCAACTATGTATTCAACAACATCGAGTCCGGTCAGGCAAACATGAGTCCCAACGCCCTCTATGAGCTTGGTTACTTAGGCAACCGCCCGGTAGTATCACTGAAAGAGAACTGGCAAACCTACAATGACGTGGCGCTCCTGTCAGACAGATACGTACACAACGCATCATTCCTGAAGTGCGACAACATCACACTGGGCTACAGTTTCAATGACCTCTTCAAGGGAGCAAGCTGGCACGGCATCAGCGGACGCGTATATGCCACAGCATCCAATGTCTTCACTATTACAAAATACGATGGCTTAGACCCGGAGATTGCCAATGGCTACGACAACGAAATGTATCCACGTCCATCCTCTGTCATAGTTGGTCTGAACCTCAAGTTCTAACCATAACAATACGAAAAAGTCATGAAAAGTTATATTAAATATATTGTTCCGGCAGCAGCCATCGCACTGACGCTTGGAATGACATCATGCACCAAGGACTTGGACGTAGACCCCATCAATCCTAACCTGTCACTTGACTTCGAGCCGGAGGCACTATACAACAAGTGCTTTGCCAACATTGCCATGGCTGGTAACGGCGGAGCCAACGGCGACTGCGACATCGACGGACTGGATGGTGGTACGACAGGTTTTATACGCCAGATGTGGAACACCAATGAGCTGACCACAGACGAGGCGATATGCAGTTGGGGTGACGCCGGCATCCAGCAGTTTGACTACAACACTTACGATGCCTCCCACCCGATGATCAACGGTTACTATGCCCGTCTTACGACCGGTATCTCTTATTGCAACCAGTATATCAACGAAGCAGGCGGCTACAACGAGACGATGACCGCAGAGATACGTTTATGCCGTGCCCTGCACTACTATCTGCTGATGGACGCCTTTGGAAACATTCCGTTTACGACATCGCTCACCAATCCAGAGCGCCTCACACGCCAGGAGGCTTACGAATGGCTTGAGAAGGAGCTGCTTGAGATTGAGCCGATGCTGACAGAGGCAAAGGCAAAGAAGTCTTCCGACCCCGCCTATGGACGTCCTGACAAGGCATCGGCCTGGATGCTGCTCATGCGTCTGTATTTCAACGCAGAGGTTTATACCGGTTCACAACAGTGGGCAAAAGCTGCTGAGTATGCACAAAAGATTATCACATCTTCCGGCAGACAGCTCAATACTCAGGGCAGCAGCATAGGATGGACAGCTTACCAGAAACTATTCATGGGTGATAATGGTGAGAGTAGCGCTGCTGAGGAGTGCATCCTGCCTATCCTCTGCGATGGTAAGAAGACCACCAGTTGGGGTACATCACTATACCTTATCGCCGGTGGATGGGATGAGGATATCCACGGACACCTATACCCACAGACAGAGGCTGACAAGAATGCCTTGAACGGAACAAGTGAGAAATGGAAAGGCCAGAGGGCAAGACCTGACCTCCTGAAGAAATTCTTCCCATCAGGCAACGCACCTCATGTAGGCACCAAGGAGATGATGAAAGAGGCCAACGACGACCGCGCACTCTTCTACGGTGTTGACCGTGAGATAGACATGCCTAACGGTTACAACGATCCCTACAACTATGGTTACGCTGTAACAAAGTTCCTCAACTTCCACTCTGACGGTTCACCAGTGTCTGACGGTCAGTTCCCGGACACTGACCTGTTCTTCTTCCGTTTGGCTGAAGCTTACCTCACCTACGCAGAGGCAACAGCCAGATCGAACAACAATGTGGCAACAGCGAAGGGCATCGAGTATATTAACGCCATCCGCTCACGCGCACACGCAACGACAAAGACCGGCTACTCTATGGATGACATCTTAGACGAGTGGAGCCGTGAGTTCTATTGGGAGGGCCGTCGTCGTGTAGATCTTATCCGTCACGGTAAGTTCGGTGGCGCCAACGGCTACAAATGGACATGGAAGGGTGGTGCTTACACCAGCCGTGACTTTGCTGCAGAGAAGAACATCTTCCCGATACCGGCAGAGCAGGTAAAAGGCGCCATAACACAAAATCCAGGTTATTAATCTAATAATTAAAGACATTTCATTATGAAAAAGATAATAAAGTCAACACTATGGTTGCTGTGCAGTCTGTGTCTCTTCACCGCATGCAGCGATGATAATGACGACAATCCCACACTGAGGATGCCAGAGTCATTCAGACTCAACACACCGGCTTACGCCAACTCAGTAACCGACCTGGCCACATCAGAGGAAATGGAGTTCACATGGGCTTATCCGCAGATAGGCTTCCCCACATTAGTGGAATATCAGCTTCAGTTCTCTAAGACTGGACAGTTTACAAAAGAATATGACCGCACTCTCCAGCCAGAGGAGCAGAGCGTGGACTACATCACCGGTGAGGCATCATACCCAGAATGCCGAGCCACCGTATCCGCCAAGACCATTGACAAGATGCTACAGCAGATATGTCTATGGGAAGACGGCCAAGCTCCCCGAATATTTGACATGTACGTAAGGGCTGTTGCCACAATAGGCCCGAACACCATTTATTCCAATATCATCAAGGTGGTTGTTGCTCCTTACTACTTTGAACTTGTACCCGCCGACCCGGATATCTGGTATCTTGTTGGTGACTGTATCGCTGACGGTACTTGGGGTAACTCAGAGGTTGGCAAGAACCTTATCCCGCTGTACGTGATAGAGGGTGAGACATATAACGAGACCGACGGAACAGGTGTCATCTCTTACACTGGCTACTTCCCCACAGGTGGACAGTTTAAGCTTGTACATATACCTGGCGACTGGAACGAGCAAATGAATTATGAGAATGTTGACTCACCAGACGACAAGCTCATAAGCGACGAGGATGGCAACAACCATAATATCGGCATCGTAAACGCCGGTTACTATGACATCAAGGTCAACACCGCAACCAAGAAGATTACCATCGCAGCCCACAGCGGTGATGTGAAGAAGTATGACACTTGCTCACTGCCCGGCGGATATAGCTCATGGGCTGACGGTGACGAGGCCCTCAGGGCAATGACCGCTATCGAGACCTTCGACCGCTGCGAGAACCACAACTGGTATAAGGACATCGACTTCAGCGAGGATCAGGAGGTTAAGTTCCTGCCTGGCGGCACATGGCTTGGTGGTACCACATTCCCATACGGTGCCGCTACAGACGGTCCGAACCTCATTGTACCTGCCGGTAAGTATCGTCTGTTCTTCAACGATATCACAAAGCAGTACATGTTTATCGCCCAAGAATAATTTAAAAAGGAAGCAACATGAAAAAGTTATTTTATACAATAGGTCTGGCTATGCTTGTAGCGAGCTGTAGCCAGGAAAGCGACACTGGCTGGACAATGCCGTACTCTGCAGATCAGGAGGATGCCAAGTCAATAAGCCTTTCTATCACTCCGGCTGCCGCTGTTGACTATGCCAACATCGACGATGTTGAGAATGCTAAGGTTCAACTCTTTGTGCCGCAGGTGACCTCAAGCGATGACGGTCCAGTCACCTACATGGTGACGGTATGGAATGCCGACAAGACCAAAAGCGTGGAATTAGAGGCTGACGAAAACGGATATGTCAGCGCACAAGAGCTGAAAGACGCTGTCATAGAGCTTTATGGCAAGAAACCAGAGGCACGCACACTGAATCTTGAAATTGCCGGATACCAGACGGTAAACAAGACGTCACTAAAGGTTGCCGGCATATCAACTCTGAGCGTTAAGCTTGTTGCCCCGTTCATCGACGAGGGTTACTGGTTGGTGGGTGACTTCTGCGGATGGAACAAGGATGCAGCACTGCAATTCAAGCATATCGGTGACGGCGATGTATATGACAATCCGGAGTTTGAGATTACATTCACCATCAATGCTACCGACAGCAAGCAGAATGACTTCTACTGGAAGGTGATACCTCAGAACAACTACGACGGTGACTTCTGGAAAGAGGGTGACAACGGTGTTGTGGGTGTTGCTGTGAATGGAGATACGTCAATGGATGGACTCCTTACCACAAATAGCCCTCAGGCTGGTATGATTGTTGATCCGGGCATCTATAAGATTGTCATCAACATGATGGACTACACCTACAAGATTGAGAAGTATGAATTCACTGAGTTTATCTATGTTCCCGGTAACGGACAGAAGTACTTCACTACAGATGGTATGCCCGACTGGGGCTGGACACCGGAGCTGGCGTCTGCATTGCGCTCACCCAAATACGACGGTGTTTACAGCGGTTTCACATACCTCGACGGAGACTTTAAGTTCACCAAGGAGCGTAACTGGAACAGTGAGTACAACTACGGCAGTTTCAACACCTACGACCCGATCTTCACTCAGGGCGAAGGCAGCAACATCACCTGCACAGAGCCGGGATATTATAAGGTTGTAGCCGATGTGGCAAGTGGCAAACTGTCAGCCACCAAACTGACATGGGGTCTTGTAGGTCCCGCAACACCAGCCAACTGGAATGCCGATCAATACGTTGAGATGGAGTATAACATGTCACAGGACTGCTGGGAGATTGTCACATACCTCAACGCTGACTTGTTTAAGTTTACCACCAACGGCACATGGGACATCAACCTGGGTGGTGATGCCAACGACCTGTCAGAGGGCGCCGGCAACCTCAGAATCAATGAGGCTGGCACATACAGGATCAAGCTCTATCCGAGCCGTGCCCTCACCGACAAGATGTATTGCACCATCGAGAAAGTTGAAGAAAGATAACTTCTCTCATAACCAACAGATAAAGGCGGACCAATAAGTCCGCCTTTATTGTTTTCTGCTGTTTTCAACACTGAAAGTTGCTGAAATTACGAACATCTTACCCACTGAATTTATACCAAATTTAGGGAATACACTCACTGAATTTATACTAAATTTGGGGAGTACACTCACTGAATTTATACTAAATTTGGGGAGTACACTCACTGAATTTATACCAAATTTAGGGAGCACACTCACTGAATTTATACTAAATTTAGGGAATACACTCACTGAATTTATGCTAAATTTGGGGAGTACACTCACTGAATTTATACTAAATTTGGGGAGTACACTCACTGAATTTATACCAAATTTGGGGAGTACACTCACTGAATTTATACCAAATTTAGGGAGTACACTCACTATTT
>JAGDAU010000054.1 GCA_017959365.1 Prevotella sp. | reverse complement strand
TGTAAAGGTGGTGTATAAAGGAACAGCCAACTCCAGTAAAGAGGTAGAGCAGATAATGAAGGCTGCTAATAATGACGACCGCTGTATAGGCATCATAACATGGATGCATACCTTCTCACCTGCCAAGATGTGGATACATGGTCTGCAGCAGTTGAAGAAGCCGCTGCTGCATTTCCATACACAATATAATAAAGAGATACCTTGGAATGAGATAGACATGGACTTCATGAACCTCAACCAGAGTGCCCATGGTGATCGTGAGTTCGGACACATCTGTTCGCGTCTGCGCCTGCCAAGAAAGGTTGTGGTGGGTTACTGGAAGGATGAGGAGCCTCAGAGGAAGATTGCCGTGTGGGCACGTGTGTGTGCCGCATGGATGGACTCTCAGGATATGCTTATCCTGCGTTTTGGCGACCAGATGAATAATGTTGCCGTGACAGATGGTGACAAGGTGAGTGCAGAACAGGTGTTAGGCTATCATGTGGACTATATGCCTTTCAGTGAGGTGATGCCGTATTTTGACGCTGTTGTAGATGCTGATGTCGATGCTCTCGTAGAGGAGTATTTCAAACTATATGACCATAAGAGAGAGCTTGAGGATAAGTCAACAGAGGAATATAAAAAGATATGGAATGCCGCAAAGGCAGAGCTTACTCTCAGGGCAGTCCTTAAAGATAAGGGTGCCAAGGGATTCACCACCAACTTCGATGACCTCGGTGACTATAATGTAGATGTTACAGGTAAAGGCTTTGACCAGATACCTGGTCTTGCTTCACAGCGTCTGATGGCTGAGGGTTATGGTTTCGGTGCTGAGGGTGACTGGAAGAGTGCCGCACTGTATCGCACGGTATGGTTTATGAGTCAGGGTATGCCGAAGGGCTGCTCTTTCCTTGAGGATTACACCCTTAACTTTGACGGTAGTCAGAGCGCTATCCTTCAGTCGCACATGCTTGAGGTCTGCCCGCTTATCGCAGCCCAGAAGCCACGCCTTGAAGTCCATTTCTTAGGCATTGGTTATCGAAAGACTCTTACCGCTCGCCTCGTGTTCACATCTAAGACGGGTGCAGGCGTAACAGCAACCGTTGTTGATATGGGTAACCGCTTCCTCCTTATCGTAAATGACGTGGAGTGCATAGAGCCGAAGCCACTGCCAAAGTTGCCGGTGGCGTCAGCATTGTGGATACCACAGCCGTCATTTGAGGTTGGTGCGGGTGCATGGATCCTGGCTGGTGGAACCCATCATAGCTGTTTCTCATACGACCTCACACCTGAATACTGGGAGGACTATGCAGAGATAGCCGGCATTGAGATGGCTCACATCAATAAGAAGACCACAATCAGCGAATTTAAGCAACAGTTGCGTGTTAATGAGGTGTATTACATGCTCAATAAAGCACTGAGGTGATTTACTCAACTTTCGCAAGCTTCAGTTGAGTTGAGTTAAAAGATAAATGTTAAATGTTGAAAGTGAATTACATTTGCAGTTGTACCAAATCAGAAAACAAGCACCAAAACTATATCACTCTAAACTTTAAACATTAAACTTTAAACCAATAAGTTGAGCGAATGCGAAACTTGAGATATTTAGCTATTTACGATTTACTGTTGATAATTGTAATATGAATGCAAAAGAAATAATAGAGTCGGGTAGGGCTGTCCTTGGTATCGAACTGGGTTCCACACGTATCAAGGCGGTGCTTATTGATGACGCCAATACCCCGATAGCACAGGGTGCCCATGAATGGGAGAACCAGCTTGTTGACGGCTTGTGGACTTACAGTATAGATGCGGTATGGACAGGTTTGCAAGATTGTTATGCCGATTTGCGCAAGGATGTCATGACCCGTTATGGCTGTGAGATTGAATGTCTTGCCGCTATAGGCTTCTCTGCCATGATGCACGGATATATGGCTTTTGATGAACAGGAGAATATCCTTGTTCCGTTCCGGACTTGGCGTAACACCAATACAGGAAAAGCGGCAGCAGAATTGTCGGAACTGTTTAACTATAACATACCTTTGCGCTGGAGCATCAGTCATCTGTATCAGTGCATACTTGATGATAATGCCCATGTTGGTGACATACGTTACCTCACCACCTTGGCTGGATATGTGCATTGGCAGTTGACCGGGCAGTTTGTCTTAGGCATTGGTGACGCGTCTGGTATGATTCCAATCAATCCAACTACTCACACATACGATGCCGCAATGGTGGAGAAATTCGACAACCTCGTGGCAGGAAAGGGCTATCCATGGAAACTCTTGGATATCATGCCCAAAGTGCTTGTGGCTGGTGCTGACGCCGGTGTCTTGACAGAAGAGGGCGCCTTGCGCCTTGATGTGTCCGGTCACCTGAAAGCCGGTGTTCCGTTATGTCCACCAGAAGGAGACGCCGGTACGGGCATGGTGGCTACCAATGCAGTCCGTCCACGCACAGGCAATGTGTCTGCCGGTACATCATCCTTTTCGATGATAGTGCTTGAGAAAGACCTGAGCAAACCATACGAGGTGATAGACATGGTTACCACACCAACAGGCAGTCCAGTGGCTATGGTTCATTGCAACAACTGCACCTCCGACCTTAACGCATGGGTGGGAATATTCCGTGAATATCAGGAGATGCTCGGTGTGAAGGTGGATATCAACGAGTTATACGGTCGTCTGTACAATAAGGCGTTAGAGGGTGATGCCGACTGTGGTGGTCTGCTCTCGTACAACTATATCTCCGGTGAGCCCGTAACGGGTGTTGAGAGCGGTCGTCCGCTCTTTGTCCGCTCTGCCAATGATAAGTTTAATCTTGCCAACTTCATGCGTGCCCATCTGTACGCCTCTGTTGGAGTGCTGAAGATCGGAAATGATATCCTTTTTAACGACGAGAAGGTTGTCGTGGACCGCATCACTGGTCATGGCGGACTGTTTAAGACCAAGGGTGTGGGACAGCGTATCCTTGCGGCTGCCATCAACAGCCCCATCTCCGTTATGGAGACTGCGGGCGAGGGCGGTGCCTGGGGCATAGCCCTGCTTGCGGCATACCTTGTGAGAAACACCGATGGAATGTCATTGGATGATTACCTTGACAATGTCGTCTTTGCCGGTGACAAGGGCATAGAGGTAAAGCCTGACGCCAATGATGTGGCAGGCTTCAACGAGTATATCTCACATTATATGCGAGGTATAGCTATAGAAAAAGCGGCTTCTGAAAATAAAGACTAAAGGGCGAGTGCGGCCTCGGCGCGCTGGAGATCCTCTGGCGTGTCGATGCCAACCGTCTCGATATCAGTGATACCAACACGTATCCTATATCCATTCTGCAACCATCGTAACTGCTCCAGACTCTCTGCTATCTCAAGAGATGACTGGGGCAGACGTGTTATCTCACTAAGCACATTGCGACGGTAAGCATATAGTCCTATATGCTTGAGAAAGGGATAGCATCCGGCCCACAGCTCTTGCTCCTTACCGCGTATGTATGGTATGACGCTGCGGCTGAAATACATAGCGAAGACATCATCACTTACGACAATCTTCGGGCTGTTGGGATTGCTGATGGCATCGATGTCATTGCCGAAAGGCTTGCCTAAGGTGGCTATCTGTGTGGTGGGGTCGTTGAAGCACTCACACACGGTCTTTATCTGACTGTCGTGTATGAACGGCTCGTCACCCTGTATGTTGACAACCACATCCCAGTCACCACTGATCTTGGTTACGGCTTCCTCAATGCGGTCTGTGCCACTCTTGTGGTTCGGTGATGTCATAACAACCTTGCCGCCGAAATCAGTGACATGCTGATAGATACGGTCATCGTCCGTTGCCACATATACGGTATCAATACATTCGCTGACTCTCTTATAAACCCTGCTTATTACTGACTGTCCACCGAGTATGGCAAGTGGTTTGCCCGGAAAGCGCGTTGAGGCATAGCGGGCTGGTATAATAGCTATATATTTCATGTTGTAAAAGATTTCGGTGCAAAAATACGTTATTTTTTTGTATTAGGCAAATAATGGTGATTTGTTTTTTTTAATTATATATTTTTGTATGTCAACTCTTTTTTTACTACCTTTGCACCAAAATTTCCAATTACATGATTCATAGATTAAGATTTTTGTTTATTATACTGTCTGTTTGGGCAGTATTACCTGTTTGTAGTCAGACAATAGCATTTTCAATGGCTGAGGAAGCCGCACAACAGAACACTCCAACCGGTTGGAACGCTGTTCAATTGCCAACCGGACTGCCGGAGTTTACATCAGCAAACACATTTTACATTACTAATTACGGAGCGTCAACATCATCTGCCGACAATACCGCAGCGATACAGGCAGCTCTTGATGCCGCATATAATGCCGGTGGTGGAATGGTGGTGGTACCTGCGGGCACTTGGATGTTCGGACGTATTGAAATAGGTTCAAAGACGGTGCTGCATATCTGTGCTAACGCAACACTTAAACTTTTGTCGTATGATAACCTCCCTCACGACGTCAAGACACCGTTCATAAAGGGTAAGAGCAATGCCGCTTCAGATATCGTCATAGAGGGTGAGAGCCGTGAGACATCAATAATAGACGGTCAGGGCGGTCCATGGTGGGATCATTATAAAGATGATGGTTTGCAGCGTGGCGCTATGATCCGTTTTGCTCAGGGCAACAGATACCTGTTCCGCAATTTCCGTATTCAGAACACCCCGGGTACAAACCTGACCATAGGCGACGGTGGTAAGGGTGCCCATGCCACCGTGCATGATATTACCATCAAAAACCCGTCATCAGTAGCATCAGACCCATCCCACAATACTGATGGAATACCTATCTGGACCCAGTATGTCAATATCTACAACTGTGAGATAGATACCGGTGATGATAATGTCGTTACAGACAGCAAAGCACAGTTTGTGCACGTGTGGAACTGTGACTTTAAGGAAGGTCATGGCGCCTCACTCGGCAGTTATACTGTCGATATGCATGATATCATCTATGAGGACATCACCTTCACCGGTACGGATAGCGGTTTCCGTCTGAAGTCTAACAAAGGAAGGAGCGGTGACGTGTATAACCTTATCTTCCGCAACTGCACAATGACCAACGTGGCTAACCCTATCTCTATCACCTGCTGGTATGACAGCCTGCCGGCATCGCCGCAGGCAGCGGAGTCATGGAACGAACAACTACTTGAGGATACACCACAGTTCCACGATATATTGATACAGAACGTTACGGCTTCTGGGCATACGACATATAAGAGTGGTAATAGCAATGCCATTAAAGACCGTAAATATTTTGGTATATTCATCTACGGTCGTCCCGAGAGTTATGTCCGCAATGTTACCTTTGACAATGTTGACATCAAGCACAGCAAGGGCGTGAGGATGGTGTTCTGTGAGGGTATCAATTTTATTAACAACTGCAAGTATGAAGTTTACAATACCAATAATACCTCATTAAACACCACGGCGGGTGAAGACCTCTCCAACGTGCTACAGAATTGCTATAAATATGCATACACGTGGAATGAGGATGACAATGTCCAAGTGACAACATCGACACTCAACAAAACCACCTGTACATCTGCCAATGACGCATATTCCCCATGGTCTTTTAATGACGGATATACTATCACAAATAGTAATTCTAAAAAATACACAACAGGAAATAATAATACTGTAAAATATTCAAAAGGTGTTCAGTATACAATAAACATTCCTTCTGGCAAAGCCGTAAAATCAATATCTTTTACTGGTTACGGCAACGAAGATAATAAAGATTGCTATCTTACTGAAGTTAACGGTACTACATACGGGAGTACGGTGTATGCTT
>JAGDAU010000053.1 GCA_017959365.1 Prevotella sp. | reverse complement strand
GTCTCTCCAACTACCTCGAAATTGGTTATGGCACTGAGGGAGTTATGCTCTATCGCCTCAGAGAAATTGAACGTCACATTATCACCCGGACCAAGAATGCCGTCCTTGGGCTCGGGGGTATTGAACAGTTGCGGACGGCGTGTGTCCTTGATACCGCTCAGCACCTTAGATGAACTGGTGAGATAGTCATTACCGTTACGGCAGTATAGCACAGCCCGCAGGTCGTAAGCCTTCTCCATCTCAACACCCTCACCGTAGAACGATGTAGTGATATATCCATTCTCAGGTATCTTCTGCTTGGTACCGCTTGCCAAAGCCATAAGAGTGTCGTTGGCATAGAAAGAGCACAGGTTGACCCAGTAGTCATCACCACGGTTGGTCTCCTTATACTGGAACTCTACGTGGTCGAAATTCTTCTGGTTCTTGTCGAAGCCGCTGATGACAACAGGCATGAAGTAACCACGGCTGTCACGCTGTGCGTCGGTATTCATAATCCACTTGTCTCCAGGTGTGGAGATGGTAATAGGACCTGCCGTACGGAGATAGTGTACACTCAAGTTTACCTTGTCAAAACAATCCAGGTCATTGATAGACATGAGCGTCAAGCCAAGGTTCTCGTAATCGAAGTCCTCACTGGCATAGACCTCAAGCGTCTTTGTTGTCACCTTGCTCGGCTCAACAGCCAATGTACGTGCATTACCGGAGAGTGGTATGCCATCAATCATCAGTTTGGCGCCTTTTGTATTGGAAGCCTCATCCAGCACAAGGTTGAAGAAGCCGTATGCAGCCTCGGGGTGCTCACTCTCGTTGGTCATGTTGACAGTGAAGCGTGCAGCCTCACCGAAAGGCACTCCGCTGACACTCTGTTTGTCGAGCCAGATCTTGGGATTCTCTATCTTCTTGGTACGTTCATCGAGGAGTGTGCCAGGCTCATAGAACACTGTGCGGCGCTCGCCCTCCCAAGGACGACAGGTGGCACCACCACGGGTGCGATAGACGAAACTACGCGCATAACGGATATCTTTCAAATCGAGTTCACGCTTCAGATAATCATTGTCATACGCCACAAGATCATCAAAATTATAATTAGTGAAGACATCAGACACTCCTGTGCTCTTTACATAATCAGGAATGGTGTTGACACGATAGACATCAAAGTCGATATGACTCTTGCGGTCCATCGATATTGTGAAACTCTCCTTACGGTTGAATTTCTTTGACTCACTGTGTTTAGGCACCACATTATAACTTACTGCCGGTATAAGGCCGAACTTGAATGTTGTACCAACACATTCTACTTCCACATGACTGATACCAGACTCGTCACGACCACTGCCCGTAGCGCCGGTAGTGCCACCAGCCTTTAATTTAGATGATATGCATCCGAGGAATTTGGCTACTGCCGGACCTACCACGCCAACGACATTGAGAGCGATGTCACCTGCTGTGGTGTCAAAGTATCCTACCGTTGAGGAGGATATGGGGCTGACGAATGAATTGGTGACAGTATAATCACTGGCGAAATCCTCGCCATAGCTAATGCCACCGCCACCATCAACGTCAAAGTTCTGAACCAACTCCGTGGCCTCCAACTTCTCTTTCTCATTCGCCGCTATCATATCCACCCATGCTAACATGTTTTTATGATAGAGATCAACCTCATCAACCTGCGACGGATCTCCGTCAACAGGCTTTATGAACTCATACAATGCACCGAACTGCTCTGAGTCTGGTTTCGCTATTGACAGATATACTGGTTTGCCTGTGTAATCAGCCTGTTTCTGTGCCTCCTCTCGTGTGCCGGTGAACATCAGGGCACGGCACTGCTCCATAAGTGACGGTATGAGCTGCTTGATAATATATTCCTGAGAGTGGACAAAAGTAGATTTGAACTGCGGACCGAATGTGACGACCTCCTCACGCACGAGATGGAAGATACTGTCGTTGATATCACGGCCATTGGCAATCTCTACCATGCGTCCTGCCTTCAGCTCACCACCCATCTGACGGAAGATGCTGTCGGGGATGGCACGGATGGCAGTAGCCGGCTTAACAATGATATTCTGCTCCATACCGATATACAAATCAGCATTAGCACCCACCATCTTGTTGTTGGTACTGGTGGAGATATCCTCTGTCGTTGTCATGGTATATGAGAACGCACGCTGTCCAGAGCCTGACCATACAAGGTCAAGCGATGTGGAGAAGTCATTGCCGGCGATATTATTAAATCCACCTACGGCTCCGGCACCCATCGGGGCAGCCACAACACCGGTGAAATTGTTCAGTTTGGTTCCTACTGCAAAATTCAATGTCAAGCCGAGTTTCCACGACATATCCATCTGATAGGAGTATTTCAGTGTCGAGCCCCTGCTGATCTTTGCTGAGGAAGCACCTCCTGGCGGGTCTCGAAGGATATCCACAAGCTGAGGCACAGAGTAATTAAGGATATCCTTTGCACCCTGCTTGCTGTATAAATTAAGCACGTATGCCTTGAGAGGCTTTGCCTCATAGTGTACGCCATCAAGTTCAAGGGTCATCGTTATTGTACGAAGGGCACCCTCACCTGTCAGCAGATAAGGGGTCTGGGCCGCCTGTATAAAGACGGTACCCTGACCATTCTCATCAAGAGTGACCGTCTCGCGGTGATTTCCGCTAACCATTTCATTCTGGACAACGACCTCACCACCCTTCATCTGCACTACATCGATGGTATCTGACTTCGGGTTGTTGTTCCAATAGTATTTCTCGTTGGCAGAGAGCTGGAAGAGATATTTCTTCTCAATGCTGAACACAGGATGTCCAAATGTATATACTGCCTCGCCGGTTATACTGTCTGGATAAGCCAACGGCACCACAGACTTGTCACCACCGAGATTCTTGGCGACATACTGTTTGTCGCCGAAGTAATCAAATTTGTCATAACCCACCTGCTTATAGTCTATCTGCACCGGAGAGTGGTAGATACGGCTGTACTGGGCATTGTATTCCACTGTAACCTCTGTGACATCGTTGCCACCGTAGGAGAGCCACTGGCCGGTGAAGACATCACGGTGAAGGGTGAGAGAGTCGGTAAGGTCGATGACGTCACCCGTCTTGCCTTCCTGGAAGAGCGTAGGATAGCCCTGTGCGAAAATCTGTTGTACCTTCCATTTCACCGGCGGCAGCTCAACGCAATACTCACCAGTATATTTGTCAGGCTTAATCTCTATGCGGTGACGCGTGGTGTGCATAGAGGTCTGATAGGTTTGTTTCTTATCGTGGGCAGTGTGTACGAAAACGGTGTCACGCTCCTTCAGAGATGAGTCAAGGTTGTCAAACACAAGCCATGATGAATTGTCGCCCTCAAGGGCCATATTGATAGTGATACTCTGACCCAGGTTGTTTCGTGAGAGGGAATTGCCGAGCGGCAACTCGCCCTGATCATTACCTCCAACCACACGGCCGATGAGTTTCACACGTGTTTTATCATAGAAATATATCTTGTCTTTATTCGTTGTGAAGTTGTGGGTGTATTTACCATCATTATAGAACTCATGTCCGTCCTTATGTGCCTGGATTGTTGTCTCACCGCCAAGGACAAAGAACGAGAATTTACCATCCGGGCCAGTCGTTATGGGTTTGCCACCAGCCTGAACGGCATGTTCGTTGGCTGTAAACTCAACTCCCGGCACAGGGATGCTCGTGCCATAGTACATCACATAACCGGAGAACTTATATCCGTTTGTTACCGTGAAATTGACATTAGAATAAATATTACTCTTAGTGTCAAATGTCACACCAAGGCCATCGGCACAATCTGGTGAGAGATTGTCCTTGGCTATGTTAACGCTGATATCGTACGGTCCGCTCTGCTCTGTGTAATAGCGCAGGTCCTCAACCTTGTAATATCCGCTGTCATCAGTACGTACACTGACGGTTGTGATGTCTTTCGGGTGAGTCTGAGACGGAGACACAGACACAAGAACATCAGGTATGCCTGTACCGTCGGCAAAACGGACGTAACCCTCTACGGTACCTGTCTGAACACAGTGGGCTGTAACCACCTCTGTCTCAGTGAAGCTGAGACCCTCGCAGTTGTTAGCGGCGAGCACCTTATACTCATAATCATAAACAGGCGAGGTGGTCTTATCCTCATATTCCTTGGCTGTTATACCGGATTCTATGGTCTGCCACTCCTTGCTGCCGCCAACGGTGCGACGCTGCACCTCGAAATAGTCAACAGGATTGTCATCGGTCTCCCACTGAAGTAACACGCTCAGCTGCAACGGAGTCCACTGCAGTGTAGGCAGAATCTTTCCTGTTGCCTCAAAAAGGAAATCATCAGTGCCAGAGGCATTGGTGAACTTAGACTCGGCATGCGAGGAAGCCTTCTTATATTCAATTGAATAATTGGGACAAGCATTGACCTCACCTATCCAATCCATCTTTTTCCGTAAGTCAGTTATGTACTGACCTATACCATCTATACCCTGAATATCTCCGAAAGTTTTGGTATAGATACAGTTTGTCAAAACCAAGTTCAAAGGATTAGTGGCGTTGCGGGCGAATGTGGCGCTACGATAGGTTTGCAGTGTTATTTCATGAGGTTCAAACAAGACGTTCTCTAACCTGGCATATCCTGAGTTACCTCGCCAACCTATTATACCACCGCAAGAGTGCGTGGACGTGCCCAATAATGACCCGTCATAATTACAGTTCCTGATAATCAGCGATGTGCCGTCGTTAACCAATCCCACTATACCACCATGAGTGCCGTCTCCGTTAACGTTAGAGTTTATATCAGTGCTACCAGTGCTGTTTTCTATGAATACTGTTCCGCTCTTAATGATTCCTAATAACGAACCGGCACATTTCGCTGACGTTGTAATTTTGCTCCACCCTTGCACATTACGGATAACCGCACCGTTGGCAGCGTATGATATAGGTGCGCCAGCCTGTTTATTGGTGGTAAAACGACAATAAAAAACTTTACCATTACCATCAATCTGACCCTCAAAAGGATGGGCTTCTGTTCCTAACAGTTCACTATCGGTCTCTAAGATAGGACGATCCTTCATCATAATGTTTATTTTGGTATCGCCATTATTCACCCTTTCAACAACAGATTTCCAATTATCGTAATCCGCTATGACAAAAACGCCACCGGTGGCAGCGCCAATGGGCGATGAGCCGGCGTCAACGACAAGGGCAAACTCATACTTCACACATGAGCGTGTAAGCTCCAACGACAATTGCTTGGCAAAAATCTCCTCACGTGTGAGAACGCGGTTGAGAGTATCTACAACCTCTTTGTTGCGATTCCTGAGAACCGTACGCAAAGTCATCGTGGCTCGGTCGTCCCATACGTATGCGATATTTCTGTTTGAAGCCTCGTAAGTCCACGAGAGCTTCACCTTATACTCATCCTTGTTCTCCCATGAAGCTGAAAGATTACCAGCTTTCAACAGATGAAGACTGGGGAAACGGGGACTCTCAAAAACAGCCGTAGGGTTGCGATCCCAGCCCCACATCGATGTTGCTGAACGGCGAACACGGTAACGTACGTTTGGAATACTCAACACAGAGTCCACCTGGTCCTGAGAGAGTGCCGATAAAAGCAAGGAGTCCTTATATGTATAGCTTGTCTGCTTTAGGTCGAACACCTCCTCACCGATAGTCTCAAAGTCCTCTGCCTTACCCGTCAGCGAGCGTTGTATCTCAAACACGTCAGCGTCAAGCACTTCCTCCTGGTCGGTGTTGTCTAATTTCCATGACAGCTGTACGCTGGCATTGCCATCGTCAAGCACTGTTGTCTTAAAGAAACGTGGAGCATGTATAAGAGCGAAATCACCCACGGTGACAGTTACATTACCGGTGCTACTGGTTGGATCACCACTATGTGCGTCACTCCATGTTGCTGTTGTCACATTAGCGGTTACTACCAGATTTTTGTGTGCCTCTGAAGCAGGAAGACGAAGGAAGCCGTTATAGGTCTTCGCCGGAAGGGTCTCACGATATGTATGCTCAACTCCGTCAGCGTCTGCGTATTTGCCTTCCACCCAGTTGATGGGTTTTTCACTCATAAAGGGAACGGTCACAGTACCCAACTCTTCATCCTTAGTGCCTATTACAGGGTCGAAGGTCTCAAAGGTGATCTCGTCAAACTCTATGGTGCCGAACTCCTTATTGTAAGTGCTGCCACCATACAAGCGGCCCTCCACACCCCATGTGCATTTCTTACCGGCAAACTTCGTCGGCCAGTACCAGTCAATCTCCATATAACCGGGTCCCGTACCGTCACGTAATGAAGAATGCTGTGTCTGCCAAGTATTTATAATCCACTTCGGAGCACCATCAGTTCCGTTGGTCATAAACATGCAAGACCCGTCATTAGAATCTATTAAATACTTATACTGACCAACCACTTGACCGGATGTATTAGAATTGGTCTCATTTGCATAGAGGAACTGGGTCTTGTTACCGGAGGCGTCTTTTACATAGAATATAGCCTCCTTAAGGTATCGGCCTCCGCCTTGGTCACTCATCAGAAGTTTCAGATGAATCATTCCGGGAGTCTTCGCCTCCCATGTGAACGCCTTTTGAGGTGTATCAAACAAGCCGTCAGCAGCCCACGCTCCCGGAACCGCTGTGATCAGAAACATCAAAAGGGCAATAAAGCGTAAAACGCAGTGCCTGCCTTCAATAAAAGACCGGCTTTCAGATGTTTTTCGTTCCATATCTTCGTTTTTTAGTTATTGCACAATAAATAAATGCAAATATACAAAAAAACATAAAAATATGGCAAAACAACAATGCTAAAAAACGTTAACGGTATAATCTTTTACTTAATATCAACTTTCGCAAGCTTCAGTTGGGTTAAATTATTAATAAAGTAGCCATAAGATTCATTACGCCAATCAGCTCATTGAAGGTATATATACCCTGACTCTTGGCGCTGTAATAGCGGATCTCTGCCTTTTCGCCTGTATCCTTCCCAAAAACAGTGAGTTTTTCACCAACCTTACAGACACCCCGGCACTCGCCACTGACGAATGCACCTACGAGGTCATCGGATGATGTGTCACTTGGGAACGTCATACTGCCCGTGTCCAATGTTGAGTGATAAGGATACTTTGAACCGCCTGTGATAAAAGGTGGTTCGAATTTCTCATTC
>JAGDAU010000052.1 GCA_017959365.1 Prevotella sp. | reverse complement strand
TGCTGCACAGAGAAACTGATGCGTAAGATGCCGGGCAGGATTGTAGGTATGACCACCGACAACCGTGGTCAGCGGGTGTTCGCACTTACCCTGCAGGCACGTGAGCAACACATACGCCGACAGAAAGCAACATCAAATATATGCTCCAACCAGAGCCTCATGGCGCTCTTCGTTACCATCTACCTGTCACTTATGGGTAAGCAGGGACTGAAAGAATGTGCTGAGAGGTCTTTTAAAGGTGCACACTACATGTTTGACGAGCTGTTGGCAACAGGACTGTTTGAGAAGTGTTACGACAAACCTTTCTTCAATGAGTTCTGCCTAAAATATTATGGTGACGCTGATACGCTTTTGAGAAAATGCTTAGAATACGGCTATCTCGCGGGGGTGAGCATTGGTGACGGGAAAATTCTCTTCGCCGTGACAGAGAAGCGTACAATGGCTGAGATTGATGACCTGGTAGAGATTATAACAAAGATAAGCGAGGGAAAGGAGGATGAGATATGAACAACAGACTATATAACAAACTGATATTCGAACTCTCCGTGGAGGGTCGCAAGGGCTACAGCCTGCCAAGTGATGAGTTTGAGGAATATGACATCAGCAGTCTCTCCCCCACCCTGTTGCGTGCTGAGGACGCTGCACTGCCGGAGTGCGACGAGTTGACGGTGGTGAGGCATTACACCAATCACAGCGCCAACAATTTCGGTGTAAACAACGGTTTCTACCCATTAGGCAGCTGCACGATGAAATACAATCCCGTCATCAATGAGGAAATAGCAGCATCAAGGGAGTTTGCCAACCTACACCCACTGCAGCCTGCAGAGACATGTCAGGGAGCGTTGGAGGTGTATTACTGTGTACAGGAAATGCTGGCGCAGCTCACTGGCATGCACGAGTTCACCCTCAACCCCTGTGCCGGCGCTCACGGTGAGCTGACGGGACTGATGATTATCAAGGCGTATCACGACCATCATGGCAACAAAGAACGCACCAAGGTGGTGATACCCGATTCCGCCCACGGCACCAACCCGGCGTCAGCCGCCATCTGCGGATATAACGTTGTTGAAGTAAAAAGTAAAGCCGATGGCACGGTGGATATAGACCACCTGAAAGAGCTCATCGCCACCGACGGCAATGAGATAGCAGCAATGATGATGACCAATCCCAACACCTTGGGTATCTTTGAGTATGGCATACCAGAGATAGCGCGACTGATACACGGTTGTGGCGGACTGATGTATTACGACGGTGCAAACCTTAACCCTATGCTCGGCGTAGCACGTCCGGGAGACATGGGGTTCGATGTTATGCACGTCAACCTGCACAAGACATTCTCCACGCCTCATGGCGGTGGCGGACCTGGCAGCGGACCTGTTGGCGTACGCAAGGGTCTTGAGATCTATCTGCCAACACCACGTGTGGTGGTAGATGCAGAAGGCGGACTGCGCATTGAGACTGGCGACTATGAGAAGTCATTAGGCAGCGTCGGCTGCTTCTTCGGCAATTTCGGGGTAATCCTCAGGGCTTACGCCTACCTGCTCACCCTCGGCAAACAGCACGTCTGCGAGGTGGGACCTCTTGCAACCCTGAACGCCAACTATATCAAGGAGTCGCTGAAGGATGTCTATGAGCTACCCATCGAAGGCGTCTGCAAACATGAGTTTGTGTTTGACGGACTGAAAGACAAATCCACAGGCGTCACAACAATGGATGTTGCAAAACGACTGCTTGACTACGGCTACCATGCTCCAACAGTGTATTTCCCACTACTCTTCCATGAGTCAATGATGATTGAGCCAACGGAGAACGAGAGCAAACAGACATTGGACGAGTTCATCAGTGTGATGCGCAAGATAGCAGAGGAGGCAGCCACTAACCCGGAGTTGGTGAAAGGTGCTCCGCACAACACCCCCATCGGCAGGGTGGACGATGTCAAGGCTGCCAAAGAGCCGGTGCTTGTGTTTTTATAGTTGACGAGTTGACAAGTTGACAAGTTGACAAGTTGTTTGATTTACTATTTAGTACATGCCAAAAATAATCATCATAGGAGGCGGTCCCGGTGGATACCATACCGCCATATATGCCGCCAAAAACGGATTGGAGGTGACTCTTTTTGAGAAAGAGTACCTTGGCGGCACTTGCCTCAACAGTGGGTGCATACCGACAAAGACACTATGTCATGAGGCAGAGAAAGCTGCGCTGTTAAGACAGTATGGTATAACGCCAGACCTCAATGCCGCTATCGACAGGAAAAACGCTGTTGTGGAACAGTTGCGCCAGGGCGTTGAGACACTACTTCAGAATAGCGGTGTGACTGTCATAAAGGCTGAGGCGAAATTCAAAAACAGACGAACCGTCATAGCTGATGGCAAGGAATACGATGCCGACTTCATTATCATTGCCACCGGATCATCATCAAAAATGCCTCCGGCTGACATCACGCCATCACCACTTATCATGACATCCACAGAGATGCTCAACGTCAGGCAGATGCCACGACGACTGTGTATCATTGGGGCGGGTGTCATTGGCATGGAGTTCGCCTCCATCTTCCATCGCATGGGCACCGAGGTAACGGTGATAGAATTTCTCAAGGAATGTCTGCCTGCCATCGACAGCGAGATAGCCAAGCGCGTACGCAAACTGATGGAGAAAAGAGGCATGACATTCATCATGCAGGCAGCACTGAAGAGTGCCAAGGAGACCGCTGACGGCAGCCAGGTGACTGTTGCCTACGAACGTAAGGGTAAGGTGACGGAGGATATCTTCGACGCTGTGCTTATCGCTACGGGCAGGAAACCGAATGTTGAGGGGCTGGGACTTGAGAATGCCAAGGTGGAATATAGCGAGAAAGGTATTGTAGTGTCGTCTTCCACTTATCAGACCTCTTCTGTCAGCATAGATTACACCACAAGTCACATTTATGCCATCGGTGATGTAAACGCAAATACCATGCTTGCACACGCCGCCATAGCACAAGGCATAAAAGCCGTTGACCATATAATGGGCAAAGAAAACAATATCTTCACCGGTATCATGCCGGCGGCAGTGTTCACCGACCCGGAGGTGGCAAGCGTAGGAGGTTTGGAAGATGAGTTGATTACGCAAGGACTGCCATACGCTGTCCAGAAAGCATATCTGCGTGCCAATGGCAGAGCACTGGCAAACGATGATACGGAGGGTATGGTGAAACTCTTCTACGGTACAGAGGACGGTCAGATCTTCGGCTGTCATGCATACGGCTCTCATGCCGCCGACATGATACAGGAAGTTGCCGCCTTGATGAACGCCGGTGCCACCATCAGCGACTTACGCAACACCATACACATCCATCCCACCATAGCAGAGACACTACAAGAGGCAGCCCTTTCAACATGAACGGGAACAGAAAAACTGCTTATAATGAAAAGAATACGGGACATATTTTCCAATATAACACTACCACTGACAGCAGAGATGCCGCTGTTTTTATTCGGTATGATAGCGGCTCTGTGCAACACACTACGCTTCGGCATAGCACATGCCAACCATCTATCATCATGGAGTAGTATGTTGCTCTATGGCTGTGTGGCACTATTGTTCTGCTGGCTTATATGTCTGTTGGTATATGTCATCAAAAACAAGATTATAAAAGGTATTGTGAAAACCGTCGCATACCTGTTTTTTTTCATTGTCTTCGCCGTAAACATTTTCCTTTGGCGCAACTTCCACACCTGGCTCTCACCTTTGTATCTTTTACTCGCTTTGGAGACTAACGGCAAGGAGAGCAGCGAGTTTATGAGAACATTCAGCACCACAAGCGGCAGCATACAGACTTACGCCGCATGCCTCGTGGCTATTGTGGCAGTGGTGATAGCGGAATGGAGACACAACTCCATAACTCACAAAGTATCAATGCTGAGAAACAGGAAGACCGGCACAGTGATATTCATAGCAATGCTGATAGGTATCGGCGTATGGATAAAAGACTATCCGCCTCTGTTTCGATGCTCAAGCGCCGAGGATATCGACAACTGGTGCAGTTACAGGCAGATGATTATGCTCGACCAGTTTACCAACGTCACATATTCCATCTACAGCCTACATGCCACAGCCAACGACATCAACACCGCCATCGGAAAAGCCGAACAGGTGTGGAAGGAGGATATCACCTGTGCTGACAGCGACTCCATAAACATCATCTATGTGCTGGGCGAGAGCTATATTAAAAAGCACAGCGCACTTTATGGCTATTATCTCAACACCACCCCTTATATGCTCAAGGAACAGAAAGAGGGGCGGTTATTTGCATTTGATGATGTGGTGACACCATACAACGCCACCACAGAGGCGGAAAAGAACGCATTCTCACTCAACAGCATTGCCGACGGTGAGCAGTGGTACCACAAACCGATGTTTACAACAGTACTCAAAAGAGCCGGCTTTGAGGTGATAATGTATGACATCCAACGTGACTTCGGAACGGAAAACGCCGTTCACTCCACATTCACCATGAACTCCCTGATGTTCAACCCACGCATCTGCGAGTTGTCATACTCCAACGTAAGCGACAAACGATGGGATTACGATATGCAGATGATCGACTATTACAAAGCAAACGTAAGACCAAAGAACAGCAAACGGCTCATTATTTTCCATCTGATGGGCCAACACCTTGACGCCGCAGAGAGGTTTCCTCATGGTCAGGGATATGACAGATTTAAAGCATCAGACATCCAACGCAATGAGCCATGGCTGACAGACGACATGCGCGATGCCATAGCGCAGTATGACAACGCCACCTACTACAACGACTGCGTGATACGTGAGATTATCAACCTTTACCGTGACGAAAACACCGTAGTGGTATATCACGCCGACCATGGTGAGGAAATCTTCGACTACCGTCCCAAGCAGGGGCGTGACTATTCCGATGCCTCAGCCGACAGCAACCTCAAGCATTATGAGTACGACATCCCACTGATTATATGGTGCTCCGATACATTCCAGAAGAAACACCCCGATATTATGGCTAATATCCATAATAGCCTCTCCCGACCGTTTATGATTGACAATATCAGCCATACCATCCTCTCCCTCGCTAATGTCACAAACCATTACTATATAGCAGATAGGGATGTCATCAGCCCACAATTCAAACCCCGCAAACGCATCATAAGGGGAGGTGTGGAATACTAACGTAACCCGCTCAATAGATGTGTCTGAAATGAGTGATGAGATATTGAGATTTGTAAAAAAAGCAAAAAAAAAAGCAGAACAGTTGTTTTATTGCTAATAATCCTTACCTTTGCAAATAATAAAGTAATATTGACACATTTTGCACGTTAATAATATGTGTACACTTTAACAGGCTGAAGACATGAAGAAAACAATATTATTACTGATATTCGCCATTGTGGGGTCTGCGGCTTTCGCACAAGAGGCTGCCGACACTACGGAGTTGACGCTGTATGACTACGGATATGACGACCCGCACGAGTGGGGATATGGCCACCGCTACGGCATCTACAACGCATGGGATGACGGATGCTTCAACTGGCAACTGCATAAAGGACTTAACGTAAGCGCAGGAGTGTCGGTGTTCGCAACAAGCGGACGCCACGGAGGAGCGGGATTCGGAGAAAACCTCAATGTGATGTATGCCGGCAGAGTGAACGACAAACTGACCTATGCCGTAGGAGGATATGTGCGTAACATCAACTGGCGTGGAAGCCACTACAATGAGGCTGGACTGACAGCCATGCTCAACTATAGGTTCAACGACCGATGGGAGGCTTTCATGTATGCCCATAAGAACATGGACGGCAACAACAACTCCATGCAAGCCAATTACTACCGTAACCTGTACCGCGCAGGCGACCTCATAGGAGCCGGAGTAAGGTATTACTTCGCACCAGAGTCCTATCTCCAGATTGCCGTCGAGGCAGAGCGTAGGGATTGGAGACCTGCGAAAATAGGCATGATAGACAAAGATTACCTGATAAGACACTGATGAGGTTATGAGGTTGTAAGGTTATGAGCTCCCCTCCTCCTTTAGGAGAGGGGTCGGGGGAGAGGCTAAGGTTATAAGGTTATGAGGTCATTGAAGAATGCAGAGGGTTTACAACCGCATTTCTACAACGGCAAGGTGGAAGCGGGATGTGACGAGGCCGGACGAGGCTGTCTGGCTGGCGCTGTATATGCCGCAGCCGTCATACTGCCTGATGACTACGACAATCCACGCCTCAATGACTCTAAGCAACTGTCGGAGCAGGTGAGGTATGAGTTACGGGAAGAGATAATACGTGACGCTGTGGCATGGGCTGTAGGTATCGTTGACCCAAAGGAGATTGACAAACTGAACATCCTAAGGGCAAGCTTTACAGCTATGCACCGCGCTCTCGACCAACTGACAGTACGCCCGGAGGCACTCATTATTGACGGCAACCGCTTCATACCATATCAGGGACTGCCCTACTCTACCATAGTAAAAGGCGACTCTAAATATCAGGCGATAGCGGCGGCAAGCATACTTGCCAAAACGTTCCGCGATGACTATATGTGTCGGATAGCCGAGGAATACCCCTGGTATGACTGGCAGACAAATAAGGGATACCCCACAAAAAAACACCGCGAGGGAATACGCCTGCATGGTGTCTCACCATACCACCGCATGTCGTATAACCTATTAGGCGACGGTCAGTTGGCTCTCGATTTTTAATCTGGGTGCCGGCAGTTATGATGCCCCTGATCAGCTATGGCGCCCGGCGGTTTGCCCGCCGGGGAAAAAAGAGATATTTACCAACAATCTATACAACAATGAAACATTTTTTCTTATTCTTGATTTTATCAATAGCAATGCAGACAAATGCTAAAATCAGTATCCAGAGAATAGACCCCACCGATTGGTATGTGGGGATGAAAAACCCCAAAGTACAGCTAATGGTGTACGGCACCGGCATCAAAGACGCAGAAGTGAGTATCAACTACCCGGGAGCCGTGATAGACTCTATCGTCCGACTTGACTCACCCAACTATCTGCTTCTCTACCTCGACCTTGCCACGGCAAAGGCCGGAGAGATGCCCATCACATTTAAAATAGGTAAGCAAAAGGAGACAGTGGGCTATAAACTACTCAACCGTAAGATGAGCGGAGAGCAGCGTATTGGATTCACCAATGCCGATGTCCTTTACATGCTTATGCCTGACCGCTTCGCATCAGGACGCACTGACAACGACCAGATTGCGGGCATGCAGACATACCGCAACGACCGCACACAGCCAAGCCTACGACATGGTGGTGACTTAGAGGGCTTACGACAGCATCTTGACTATTTCAAGGAGTTGGGCGTTACGGCTCTATGGCTGACGCCTGTGCTTGAGAACAACTCTCCAGACTCCGATAACGGCTTCAGCACTTACCACGGCTACGCCACCACCGACTACTACCGTGTAGATCCGCGATTCGGCTCCAATGAGGAATATGCGCAGCTCATCAGCGAGGCTCACCAGAAAGGTCTGAAGGTGGTAATGGATATGATTTTCAACCACTGCGGTGACTACCACCCCTGGTTAGCAGACATGCCATCACACGACTGGTTCAACCAACCCGACTATAAGAACAACTACCTGCAGACAAGCTATAAACTGACACCCGTCATGGACCCATACGCCTCGGACGTTGACAAAAGGGAGACCGTGGAGGGATGGTTTGTGCCGTCCATGCCCGACCTGAACCAGCGCAACACACACGTTATGACCTACCTCATCCAGAACAGCATCTGGTGGATTGAGACGGTAGGCATTGACGGTATTCGT
>JAGDAU010000051.1 GCA_017959365.1 Prevotella sp. | reverse complement strand
TCTTGAAATGTAATATCATTGAACTTTGTTGCCGTGGGGTCTTTTTCCGCGTCGACAGTATAGATAACATCCACTCTTGTTCCTTTAATCATTACGTCAGCCTCTATCTCCACACCGCGCAGCGAACTGCCAGTGTCTGTGGTGAAATACGGTCTTCCTGTTCCGGCGGAGAAAATACACACCATGCCAGCCTCCATTGCCTCAATAGCTTTCCACTTGCTGTAGAACTCGCCTATAGGCTCCATGCGTATTGCTGTGAGTACCTTTGTCTTCACCCCCTGAGCCTCTAAGGCTGAACTGAGGGCTAAGGAGTTGATGACAGTTGCCAACATACCCATCTGGTCGCCTTTTACACGGTCGAATCCCTTCTGTGCGCCACTGAGTCCGCGGAAGATATTTCCTCCACCAATGACGATGCCTATTTGAATACCCATCTCATGCACCTCTTTTATTTGTCTGGCATAGTCAGACAGTCTTTCCGGGTCGATGCCGTACCCCTGTTTTCCCATGAGGCTCTCGCCACTGAGTTTAAGTAATATCCTTTTGTACATATTATTTGGTTGTTAAATTCTATTGTCTGTAATAAACTCTATTTCCTTGAAAGCATAACTTCGGTTGTTGCCGTTGTTGTCGGTGACGATGAGCATACCGGTGTCTTCCACATGAGAGATTTGTGCCTCAAAGATACCGTCGCAGTCTTTATATTTTGCTGTTACACCTTTCTTATATAACAATTCATGATATTCAGCTTTCACCTCAGCCATGCCACTCCTTGATGCCAGCCTGTTGATATTGGTTATCATTGTGGCAATCAGTTCATCAAGCAATATATCACGGTTGGTGTCATGGCCGGTTAACTGAGCTATTGACACAGGATTAGGGGCATCGCTGAGGAATTGTCGTTGGTTGACATTCAGTCCTACTCCGATGATACAGTCCTTCAGCTCGCCACCCTTAATTGTTGTCTCGATGAGAATACCACATATTTTATTGTCGCTAACGTAAATGTCATTGGGCCATTTTACGGTGACCGGTTGTTGTGGCATGTATTTCCGCAATACGGTGGCAATGGCTGTAGCTACAGCCATTGAAATAGTGAACTGTCGTGTCGGGACGACAGCGGTAGGATGTATCAAGACCGAGAAAAGCAGGTTCTTACCGCGCTCACTCTCCCAACTGTTGCCACCTTGTCCGCGTCCAGCCGTCTGATAGTCTGTTGTTACGACAGTCACTTCATCTGTGCTCTCCTGCTCGTAGTCTGCCAAGAGAGCATTGGTGGATGTAGTCTGTGGAACCTTTATCTTATTGATGTACATTCCAGCACCCTTCCTTCTTCTGTCTCTTCTATGGTAACCTTCATAACGTCATCTGGAAGCAGGGGCTCAATCAGTTCAGGCCATTCAATGAAACACTTTGCACCGCTGTAGAAATATTCCTCATATCCCATGTCGTAGACTTCTTCCAGTTTTTTTATCCTGTAAAAGTCAAAATGGAATAAAGCGTTTCCCTCGCGGTCGGAATACTCATTGACTATGGCAAAAGTGGGAGAGGTAATTACATCCTCCACGCCAAGCTCCTCACACACCGCTTTGATAAACGTTGTCTTGCCAGCCCCCATCTTACCATAGAAGGCAATGACATTACAGTCTTTAATGATATTGATAAACTCCTTTGCGGCACGCTGTATGTCATCAAGGTCTTTGATGACTATTCTCATAGCAGTGCGTCGAATTTAGCTTTCAGTGCAGCCTTGGGAGCCGCACCAATATGCCTGTCAACCTCCTGGCCGTTTTTGAAGAAAATGATGGTTGGTATGCTGCGGATTCCAAATTCCGCTGCTACTTCCTCACAGTCATCTACCTCGCATTTTCCAACAACGATTTTGCCGTCATACTCATTAGCGAGTTCGGCTATCACAGGAGCAACCATGCGGCATGGCCCGCACCATGATGCCCAGAAGTCTATTACTACCGGAAGGGATCCGTTGATAATCTCTTTGTAATTCTGTTCTGTTATTATCTTTTCCATATCGATTAATATAATGTGTTTTATAATATAGCACCCCGGCGGGCGAACCGCCGGGCACTCTTAATTATCCTCTTTTCTTTGGGGTCAGTGTAACGAGGGGTATGAGCATTTCCTCCATGCTGATGCCGCCATGCTGGAAGGTATCTTTGTAATAACTGACGTAGTAATTATAGTTATTGGGGTATGCAAAGAAATCGTCACCGGTAGCAAAGACATAACTTGTGCTGACATTGGGACTTGGTAGTTGTGCCTTTGCAGGGTCTTTGATGGTGAATACTTCCTTGGGATTATAGTTAAGGTTTTTGCCCAGTTTATATCTTAGGTTGGTATTGGTGTTTCTGTCACCAATTATCTTGATTGGGTTAGAGGCCCTGATGCTTCCGTGGTCTGTGGTGACGATAATCTTATAGTCGCTTTGCGCCAACTGACGGAAGAGGTCAGAGATGACAGAGTGGCGGAACCAGCTTTGCGTAATACTCCTATATGCTGACTCGTTGTTGGCTAACTCTCTAACCATCTTCGACTCTGTTCGTGCATGTGAGAGCATGTCAATGAAGTTAAAGACCACAACGTTAAGGTCGTTTTGCTTAAGTTGCCTCAACTGCTGCATGAATTTCTCAGCACCCTGAGGATCGTTGATTTTATGATAACTGAACTTGTCATGCCGCCTGTATCGCTCTATCTGCGTTTGGATGAGAGGACCTTCGTTAAGGTTCTTTCCCTCTTCCTCGTCTTCGTCAACCCACAATTCAGGGTACATGGATGCTATCTGAACAGGCATCAGACCACTGAATATAGCGTTTCGCGCATATTGTGTTGCTGTTGGCAAGATGCTCATGTATAGCTGTTCGTCAATATCGTATAGGTCGCCTATTTCCTGTGCGAGCACCCTCCATTGGTCAAATCTGAAATTGTCTATAACGATAAGAAACACTTTCTCTCCTTTGTCAAGCATTGGGAAAACCATTTTCTTAAAGACATCATTGCTCATTATCGGGCGGTTCGGATTGGTATTCTGTGTCGTTATTGGTGTGCGTGGTGCCACCCAATCAAGGTAATTCTGTTTTATATATTTACCAAAGCCATTGTTTGCCTCCTGCTTCTGCATATTTAGCATATCGGTCATGCTGCTGTCGGTGTTGCTTAGCTCTAATTCCCAATACACGAGTCGCTTATACACATTTATCCAGTCCTCCCAGTCTCGGCAGTCTTGTATCTGTGTTGAGATATCCATAAAGTTCTGCTGATAGCCACTTTGTGTTACCTCTGTCACAATCTCCCTCTTGTGTATGTTTTTCTTAAGTGTCAGGAGTATCTGGTTGGGGTTTACCGGTTTTATCAGGTAGTCAGCTATTTTGGAGCCAATGGCCTGATCCCTGATATTCGCCTCTACGCTTTTCGTTACCATTACTACGGGTGTGACGGGTTGTATGACCTTTATCTTCTGCAGGGTCTCAAGACCGCTCAGTCCAGGCATCTGTTCGTCTAACAAAATGAGGTCGAAGGTATGTTGCTGACACTCCTCAATGGCGTCTGTGCCATTGCTTACGGTGATAACCTCATATCCTTTTTTCTCAAGGAAGAACAGGTGTGCTTTGAGAAGTTCTATCTCATCGTCCACCCATAGTAACAGTCCATTGGTCATAATATAGTGGTTTTAGAATCCGTCAAGTTCGTAATACTCGTCTTCCAGATTGAATTCTTGGTTGTTCTGGTTATTGTTGTTTTGGTTGTTGTTATTGGTGCCGAAACCGTCGTCAAAGTATATTCCTGTGTCATCCGGATTGTCCTGAGGCGTCACAGGTGTTGTCTGTGGCTCCTGGATCTCTATCGGTTGCTGAGTTTGTTGTTGAGGCTGCAACTGTTGCTGTTGCTGCTTCGGTTGTTGCGACGGAGCTGTTGTTTGCTGGGGAACGGGTGTGACAGGAGGCTGTGACACTGGTGTCTCTGGCGTTGTCGGGGACTCTGGTGTGACAGGTATGTCTATTGTTTCAGGTATTTCCGGTGTTGTAGGACGCTCAGGCGTTGTTGGGGGTTCGGGTATTATGAAGGTGTCGTCATTGATGTTGTCCTGACCATTGGGGATGGTTAATGGATCAACGAGATTGAAGATATCGTCATCCTCTCCAGGCTGTTCAGTTGGTTGTTCGGTTGGTTGTACAGACGGTTGTACAGTTGGCTGTTCAGCCGGTTTCTCTGTCGGTTGATTAACAGGATTATTGGTATTGACGTCGAATACGTCCGTCGGCTGGTTGGTATTGATGTCAAATACGTCCGTCGGTTGGTCTGTATTGATGTCAAATACGTCTGTCGGCTGGTTGGTATTGATGTCAAATACGTCCGTCGGTTGGTCGTTGTTGATGTCAATGAGGTCATTAGGAATATCCTGTCCAGATGGCGTCGTAGTAACGTCAGTCGGTGCGGATATAGAATCGTTGGCAGCCGAGATACTGTCTTGTCTGTCCTTAATGTCAAGTACTCCAGGCATCTTCGGAAGGTCACGTGGTGTGGGTTCCTCATGCAGTTCTTCCGGTTCATTGAGCAGGGTGTTACGCCCAATCTTCAGAGGTGCGAAATTCTTATTGTAGAACTCGTCATAATCCTTATAGCTGAATCGCGTGCCAATGAGTGCGAGGTTCGGCTCGCTTATAACTATGGCTTTGGCTTTCTTTATCTGTTTTAGCAGTGTGTTGTTGCCCCTTACCTGACGCGCATACTCCAGGGCTTCCTCATAGCTGTGGAATCCTGTCACCTGCATGCGTCGAAGTCCTCCGTCATCATCGATGGTAAGGTCAAAATTACGTACGAGGAAGTTTGTGAAGTTAAACTTAGCCATCTCAAAGAGCATTTGGTTCTCGTTCACCGAGTCTGGTGAGTAAGCCAACATAAAGATATGGTTGACGAGTCTTTCTTTTGAGAATTGCAGACTGTTGATGGAGTCGCTGTCGTTTAGCACTTGGGTACGTCTGCTCCACACATCATCAAGGTCAAACTTACCGCCATAGAGTTGTCTGCCAGCATTTACACCATTGACAATCATACCGGCCATCTCCGCCAGTTTACTCTTAGGATGCTTGCTGACCACCAGTTTCATGTCTTCCAGACAGCCTGCGGCATCACCGTTGTTCAGTTTGCTCAAACCTCCAATAAACAGGAATTTATCCCTGTTTTCTCCATTGGGGAATCGTGTTTCACTGATATATGTGTTTCCACTGACCTCGTCGTATCTGTTGTTTTTGAAAGCGTCGTAGGTGGCAGCGTACAGAGAGTCCTCTATATGCTTACCGAATTTAGCATTTTCTTTAAAGTATGGGTCTGAAAGTATTCCCGTCCATTGACTCTCCGGATAGTCGGCTTTCAGTTTCTGAACATAATTGTCAGCCGTTTGATGTGACCCTAATCTGCTATAAAGTAGGAAGAGATGATAATAAACCTCGTCCATTTGAGTATAGTCAGGATATTGTGTTACCAGTCTCATAAACTGCTTCTCGCTGAGTGGCAGGTTGTCCAGCTTGTCTTTGAAGATTACACCGGAGTGGTGCAGACCATCCTTTATTATATCGTTACTTGCGGCAATCTGTTCTTCTGTGAATGGTATCTGGGCAAGGTAATATTCCCTCTTATGCGGGTCGTTTTGCGCACTGTCTGCCACATTCGCCAGAGAGTCTTGCACTGCCTCAGCTGCGGCTATGGAGTCACGTTGCTCGTCTGTCAGCTCTATCTCTTCTCCATTGTCTCCGTTGATGTTGCCAACCACGGTTTTGTTCGAACGCTGCCAGTCATCAGCGTTTTCTCTCTTGCCCCACAGTTTCTCAAATGAGGCCTTACCCTGTTGTACTGCCATGGGGTTATAGAAATACCATGGTCCGCCACCTGTGTTCTGTTGAGGTGTGGGGGTCGTTGTGGGTCGTTGTATGTTTGCTGCCCCTTGTGAGGCATTCTGCGACATTTGTTGCGCCGCGTCCTGCTCTTGCTGAGCCTTGCGCTCCTCCTTCTCTTTTTTCTTCAGTTCCTCAATAACTCGGTCAATGGCCTCGAGACGTTCTTTCTCTGGCAGTCCGGCGAGCCATTGCAGTGAGTCCTGCAGGTGTATGGCGTCGGTATAAGGACATAACTCATCAAGAACCACCGAACGTTCGGAGAGTTGCTTGTAGTCTTTCCTGTCTTTGTCAAGCAGTCCGATAGCCTCACCATAGCATCGGCGCGCATCGCTGAATTTCTCTTTCTGCCAGTATATATCACCAAGTTTGAGCAGAAGTACGCCCTTCTCAATACCAGAGCGTGTAGCTTTTTTATTACCTTTCTCGTATGCCGCGATTGCCTTGGTCGTATCCTTGTCTGCAAGGTAGATGTTACCCATAGCGTAATACACCTGGTCAAGGTAGTCTTTGTTGTTGTCGTTGGCAGCCATTCGCTTGAGTCGGCTGATCATCTGCTTAGTGCGTCCTGCCGACAGCACCTCCGTCATGGCTATCTGTGCGTTGAACTCCAGTTCGTATGGTGGATTAAGCCTTACCACTCTCTTATAAGCTTTGTATGCCTCCTCTTTATTTCCAACAGCGGCCTGCAGCTGTCCCATCAGGAACCATTCCCTTGCCTTCTGCTTCTTTCTCATCTCATGGCGTATCACCTTTCTGAGATAGGGTATGGCTTTGGCATATTCGCCAGTATGGATATAATAGTCAGCGTATGTGTAATCCCATTCTTTCACTGCTCTCCAGTCCATGCTGTCGCGCTCCATGTTACGTATCACGTCCTCGGCATCGTAGAGCCAGTCCTGCTCAACGTAAGACTTGGCGAGCCATGCCCTTGCCTTGCCGTAAATGGCGGGCTGAGTCTGATACATACGACTCATATATGAGAATGTGCTTGCTGCCTCATCAAAGTTACCCATAAAGAACTGAGAACGTCCCATCAGCAGCCATGCCTTCCAGAGGAAGGGGTTATACTCCCGTCTTGAGAGCCAGTCGATGTCTTTTTGTCTCTTACGACGTTTCTTGTTCCATTCGGGTTTGCGCTTTATGCTATGCTGATGAATGGCTTTCTCACATTTCTCTATCGCCCTCTCATAGTTTCCCTTACCTATCTCACGGCTATTTTTGTTGCCTACGGTGTAGAGCGGTATCATCTCTGTGAAGTTGTCTTTGTTGCCTTGCTCTTTCTCGGTAGAGGCGTCTATATATGCTAAGGTGGCGTTGTAATAAGTGTTATATTTTGCTGTGAAGGAGTGCCACCAACGAGTATTAGGCGTGTTCTTCTGGGTTGAACACGCCACAATTGCCAGCATCAGCGCTGCCAGCATAAATGGTATTATCTTTCGAGTATCACGTAACTTCACACTAATAACAACTCTTTTTTATTGTTTTTATTGTGTTATAAGGGGAATTTATAGTTACAATAGTTATTATAGGTGTTATACGAATAACATTACTTCAGACTTGAGTGATGCAGGTATCTGAATATCTCTCACCGTGAGGCTTCTTAGCCATCGTGGCACTTCGTCTTCTCTCATGGTGTATAGTATCTCACGGAATTCCTCTGTCTCCTCTTCGGTATAGCTGACTGCCTCTCTTCCGGCAAAACGGTCAAGCTCCTCATCATCAAAGTATTCCGGCTTGTTCACTGCCGCCTCGAGCAGGCAGGTGGCATTGCATTTGTCGTTGGCGCCGTCGCATGTGGCACAGTCATCCTTGTTGGGTAATACAACTGTGTTGTCATCATGTCGCAGACGTGACAACAGTGCGGTAGCTATGCCCAGCGTTATCAGTGCACCGATACAGATGAGTACTATTGCCATGTAGTGGATTATCAGTTAGTGAATTTCTCCATTTCCTGCCAGAAATGCGGGTATGACTTACTTACAACCTCGGGGTTGTTGATGCGTAAGGTGCCGTATCTTACGGCAGCCGGTGCGAAAGCCATTGCCATACGGTGGTCGTCGTATGTGTCTATGGCGGGGTGGGGTAGTGGGTCACAGCGTTCTCCGTCCCAATAGAGTATGCTGTCTTCCGCGTCGTGCAACACACACCCCATCTTCCTCAGCTCATTCTCAAGGGCAGTGATGCGGTCCGTCTCCTTGATTCTCAGACTTTCCAATCCAGTAAACCGGAACGGTGTGCCAAGGGTTGCACATGTAACGGCTAACGACTGTGCCAAATCCGGCTGGTCGTTAAGGTCTATGTCAAAACGGCTTGGTATGCTTCTCTGTCTTGTCAACACTGCTGTCTCCATTCCCACCTCGTCTTTGGTGAATGTTGTCTTCACCCCAAACATGATATAAAGCAGTTTTACGCTTGTGTCACCTTGTGAGGAGTTGCTTTTCAGCCCCGGCAGGAGTATCTTAGCCCCAACATTGTTACCCATCGCTATCAGCTCATACCAGAAAGCAGCTGCGCTCCAGTCATTTTCGATGATGTAAGGCAGTGGTGTGTACGGTATGGGGCTCACCTTTATCTCATCCACATCAGTCCATCTTACGTCCGCTCCATAGTGATGCATTACGTCAAGTGTCAGCTCGATATATGGTTTCGATACAATCTTGCCGGAGAGTTTCAGTATCAGACCGTTTTTCAGCATCGGACCGATCATCAGTAAGGCACTGATATATTGTGAGCTTACAGACCCGTCGATTGTTATCTTGCCACCGTCAAGTTGCTTGCCCTTAACAAGCAGTGGGGGATAGCCCTCTTCACCAACATAGGTGATATCAGCGCCGAGATGACGCAGGGCTTCCACGAGAACACCTATTGGACGGTGTCTCATACGCTCGGTACCTGTTATGACATGCTCTCCGGGCGTAACGCTCAGATATGCTGTCATAAAACGCATTGCCGTACCGGCAGCTTTGATGTCTATGGTGTAAGGGTCGTCGCGTAATGCGTTGATTATCACTTCTGTGTCATCGCAATCGGAAAGGTTGGTGGGTAGAATCTTTCCTCCGGCAAGGGCACTAATAACCAGAGCTCTGTTGCTGATGCTCTTTGATGCCGGCAGCACTACGGTCTCGTTCCATTTCCTGTCGGTAATGTTTATATCTATGTATGTCATCTTACTCCTCCTGATCGTCAAGGATTTTAGCTATTTCCTCATCCGTCTTGGTGAGTCGGTCGCGACACATCTTGATAAGTTTCTTGGCCTCTTTCAGCTGGTCTGCCATCTGATCGATGTCACACTCTCCGCTTTCCAAGAGTCTTACGATTTTCTCTAATTTTGCTAATGCTTCCTCGTATTTCATATTTATAGTTGACAAGTTTATTAGTTGACGAGTTGACAAGTTGTTTGATTTACAATTGGACGATTTACTATTATTTAATCCCTCTCTCGTTGAGCGCTTTGGCGTAGCGGTCTGCGTTACGCTCATGCTCAGCAAATGTGGTGGCGAAATTATGGTAGCCGCTGAAGTCCTCTTTGGCGCACATATACAGGTAGTCGTGGTGCGTGTAGTTGAGTACGGCGTCTATGGCTGCCTGTTCGGGGTTGCGTATCGGTCCCGGCGGCAGACCCTTGTATTTATATGTGTTATATGGATTGTCGATGGTCAGCATGCGCTTGTATATCCTCTTGGCGCCAAAGTTCTTGTGGGCGAATTTCACGGTGGGGTCGGCTTGCAGGAGCATGTCCTTGTGCAGGCGGTTCATGTATAGTCCTGCTACCTTGGGCATCTCATCCACCTTAGCTGTCTCCTCATTGACGATGCTGGCAAGGGTGATGACCTCTATCGGTGTGAGTCCGATTTTCTTAGCCTGTTCCTCACGGTCTCCTTTCCAGAACCTGTCGCTCTCTTTCTTCATGCGCTCCAGGAACTGCTGTGCTGTATTGTCCCAGTAGATATCGTAGGTGTTAGGTATGAACATACACATCACGGTAGCGGTGTCAAAACCGTATTTCTTACACGCTGTGGGATTGTCAAGCTCTGCCAAGAGGTCGTCCTTGCTGAAGAGCATACGCTTAGCTATGAGTTCCGCGAGGCGCTCTGTTGTCCTTACGGATGGTATATAGAGGTGTACCGTTGCCTGATCGCCACTCTTCATCCTAACAAACACATCATAAGCACCGTAGTCAGGTTCCAGGGCATATTTACCCACCTTGATATGCTCTGGGTAGCTGCTAATGGAACACAACCATCTGAATGCCTTCATGGGGTGGCTACGTGACTCTTTCTGCACCTTAACGTATATAGAGTCAATATTATCGTCGCTGTCGATAAACACATACTGCGGTTTGTCCTTACCTGTCATCGATGAGAAGAGGAAGTAGTAAACCACCGCTGCCACAACGACAATAACGCCACCTACAATCACCAGCAACGTCCTTAATCCTTTTTTCTTTCCTTTCTTTGCCATACTAAAAATGAATTTCAGTGCAAAGGTAGTGCAAAACGAGTGAAATGCAAAATAAAAATCATTTTATTTTCATTTCCAAGTTGCCGCCTATCTTATTCAAAGGTAGTGCAAATCGAAGACAATACAAAATAAAAATGAATTTTTATTTTTATTGTTGAGATGCCGCCTACGTTATGTAAAGGTAGTGCAAAACGAGTGAAATGCAAAATAAAAACCATTTTATTTTCATTTCCAAGTT
>JAGDAU010000050.1 GCA_017959365.1 Prevotella sp. | reverse complement strand
TTACGATTTACTATTTACGATTTACTATTTACGATTTACTATTTACGATTTACTATTTACGATTTACTATTGACTCTTGAGTCATAAAGTACTCAGCATTCAATGTAATTCACTGTAAACATTAAACTTTAAACATTAAACTAAGCTCGACTGAAGCTTGCGAAAGTCGAGTTACTTACTATTGATTTGCTTTTTCTTTTTCAGGTAACCATATATCGTGAGGTCTTCGTCTGCCTTAGGAGTCTTGAAGAAGAAACTTGCCACATAACCCACCACTAATACAATAAGGTGACTATAAACACCAAGCATATACTTGTGATGAGTGAAATTCCAGTCACCGAGGTCAAGGAGCGTCTGCTTGACACCGTCACCATCGATATCCACCTTGGTAGAGGTTAGCACAGCGTAAGCTGTATATATCACCGCCGCAGCGATACCGATATATAGCCCCTGCTTATTGGCACGCCTGCTGAACAGACCCAACATAAAGATACCCACTATACCCGCTGAGAAGATGGCATACAGTGCGAAGAGAGCGCCAAGGACACCCTCACCACCCCAGAAGATGTAGAGCATGGCAACGCCAATGGCGGCGACTCCCGCGATTACTACCATCAACTTACCGAAACGCAGTTTCTGCTTGTCGGTGGCATTCTTCTTAACCCTGCAATAATAGTCGGAGACGCATATAGCAGAGATGCAGTTGAGGTCGCTGTCAAGACTGGAGATGGCAGCGGCAGCCAAAGCGGCTATGATAAGTCCCCTGACACCAACAGGCAACTCTGTCCTGATGAAGAACGGGAATACCTCGTCTGCCTTGATACCCTCAGGCAATACCGGTGCCCCCTGGGCATGATAGAAAGCGAAGAGGCAGGTGCCGATGAACATAAACAATGCCCACACAGGCACACTCATAAAGACTCCTATATATGCCGCTTTCTTTGCCTCACGGTCGTTTTTGGCTGCAAGATAACGCTGTACGATGGTCTGGTCGGTGCAGTATTTCTGAAGGGCATAGAAGATACCGTTCAGCACCATCACGATGAACGTCAGCTCCGTCAGGCTCCAGTCGTATGGACCGAAGTCTATCTTGTTATACTCCGATGCTATGGAGAATACCGTTGCGGGACCGCCATCTGGCAGGAAGAGCAACAGCAGGACACATATCAAACCACCACCGATAAGCATAAAGCCCTGGATAACATCCATCCATACAATAGCCTCCATACCTCCCATCAAGGTAAGGAGGATTATAGTAACCCCTAACACAAGTACTATCGCGTAGATATTAACGTCAAGGAACGTGGCAAGAGCCATACTGACAAGGAAGAACACGGTGCCAGCCTTGGAGAAGTGCCCCAATAGAAATGCCAAGGAGCTGTAGATACGGGCAAAGACACCGAAACGGCGCTCAAAATACTCGTAGGTACTCAGTTTGATAACCTTACGGAAAAGTGGTACGATGACGCCTATCAATGCCACAAGGACTATAGGCACCATCAGACCCTGAACAAGTAATATCCAGTTGCCGCCGTATGCAGCACCGGGATACGCCAGGAAAGTGACGCTGCTTATGAGCGTGGCAAAAATAGACACTCCCACAGCCCAGGCGGGTATCTTACCGCCACCGGCGAAATAATTGTCGGTGTTCTTCTGTTTCTTGGCGAAATACGCTCCCACGAAGATAGCCAACAGTATGGATGCGATGACTATGATATAGTCAATAATATGTATGTTGTTCATAACTTATAATTTCAAGTTTAGCTTTCACTCAACTTGTTGGTTTAAAGTTTAATGTTTAAAGTTTAAAGTGAATTAGATTTGTGTTTTATGTTTGGTGTTGTATGTTTAATGTTAGATAGTTTTGCTGGTCGGTGAAAAAAGTTCCCGTTCCCGTTAACGTTCCCGTTGATATCAGTTCCCGTTGAAACAATTATAATTAATTTCTAATTCTTAATCGCGCAGCGACAACTATTAAGTCTTAAGTTTTAAGTTTTAATTCATCAACCGTTCCCGTTATAATTTATAACCTCATTAACGATCTCTGCTTCCTCCTCTGCCGTGAGGCGTGTCAACGGCATCAGCATGTCTGGACCGCAGAGACCACGGGTGCCCATCATCACTTTCAGTGCTGCCAACGACTGTCCCAAGGTACGGCCAGCCTGATAGATTTTGGCTATCTTATCGGTGGCTTCCTGCAGTGCCTCTGCCTGTTGCCAGTCACCGCTGGTGGCTGCCTCATAGAGACGTGCAAACATCTCCGGCACAAAGTTACCGGTGCTGGGCACTATACCGTCGGCACCCATACGCAGACTGCCACACGACTGCGCTGCCCACCCGCAGAAGAATGAGAAGTCTGGACGTGATGACGAGAATGCTATGCACTCTCTCATACGGTCAAGGTCACGCTCCGAGTCCTTCAGACCAACAATATTAGGATGGTCGGCAAGGGCTTTCACCACATCCACAGGAATACTCATGTGGGTAGTGGCAAGGATGTTATACAGCATCAGCGGTTTGGTAACAGCGTCTGCCAGCTTAATATAATAGTTATACATCTGGTCGGGGGTGAGAGCGTAGTATGTTGGCAGAGTAGCAACAATCACATTGGCGCCGGCGCGTGCGAATGCAAGAGCCTGGTCAACCTGCTCCTGAAAACAGTTACCTGTAAGACCGGCGTATATCACGATACGGTCTGTTGCCGCCTGTGCGGCTGCCTTGACCAATGTAACGGCAGCGTCATGCGACACGGAGTTACCCTCTCCTGTGGTACCCATCAACAATGGCGACACACTGCATGCGTCAAAAGACTTGATTATCTTGCTCACCGCCTCTTCATCGATGAACATATTTTCCTTAACTGGCGTCACCATCGGCACCACCACTCCACGATACTTGTTGGTTGTTGTCATAATTAATTGTTTTTGTGTTTTATGTTTTGAGTTTTATGTTTTGTGTTAAATAGTTCCCGTTCCCGTTAACGTTCCCGTTGAGAAATCAATAGTAAATAGTAAATCTGATTCGCTCGTCAACTTTCCAAAACCATATACATATCTGCAAAGTTAATTAATAATTTAAAAAAATTATAACGAAATGGTTGTATTTTAGAATAATTTTGTACTTTTGTGGAATAATTAAAGATACAAATGTCTGACAATAATACTATAAGGGTCAAGGGAGCAAGGGTCAACAATCTGAAAAACATCAGTGTTGACATTCCGAGAGACAGGTTTGTCACCATTACCGGAGTGAGCGGAAGCGGCAAATCCTCATTGGCGTTCGACACATTATACGCTGAGGGTCAGCGGAGATACGTGGAGAGTCTGTCATCATACGCCAGGCAGTTCTTAGGACGTATGAACAAACCCGATTGCGACTTCATTGAGGGACTGCCACCGGCAATAGCCATTGAACAGAAAGTGGTGACACGAAACTCAAGGAGCACGGTGGGAACATCAACGGAAATCTATGACTATCTAAGACTTCTATACGCGCGAATTGGCAAAACGATATCACCCATCAGTGGCGTAGAGGTGCGACAACACACCATCGAGGATGTGGTGCAGGCGGTAAAGGCGTTCTCCAAGGGTACAAGGTTTTGCGTCCTTTCGCCGGTACACAAACCTGAGAAACGCACCATGAGAAAACAGCTTGAGATGTATATCAAGCAAGGATACTCACGTATATATGCCAATGGCGACTACATCAGGATAGACGATTTCCTCGACGCCAACAAAGAGATAGATGACAATAGCGCACTATGGCTGCTTATAGACAGAATGGCTGTGTCTGATGAGAAAGACGACATCTCAAGACTCACCGACTCTGTGGAAACAGCGTATTACGAAGGCGCCGGAGCATGCCGCATACAGATACTGCCCAGTAATATCAGCTACGACTTCTCTATGCGCTTTGAGGCTGACGGCATGACATTCGAGAAACCGTCGGACAACCTCTTCTCCTTCAACTCGCCATTGGGTGCATGTGAGGAATGTGAGGGATATGGCAGCATCATAGGAATTGATGAGAAACTGGTTATCCACAACACCTCTCTCAGCGTCTATGACGGATGTGTGAGATGCTGGCACGGCGACAAGATGAGTATGTGGAAGGATGAGTTCTGCCGTAGGGCAGCAAAAGACAACTTCCCCATCTTCACACCATACTACGACCTCACACGCGAGGAGAAAGATATGCTGTGGCACGGATTACCGTCAGACAAGAACTTGCCGGAGAATGAGAGGGTTTCAATAGACTCTTTCTTTAATATGGTGAGGGAAAACCAGTATAAGATACAGTACCGGGTGATGATGAGCCGATACCGTGGAAAGACAACATGTCCCAAATGCCGAGGCACAAGGCTGAAAGCACAAGCCAACTACGTCAAAATAAACGGCAGAAGCATCACTGACCTGGTGGAGATGCCTGTCAAAAATCTAAAGGAGTGGTTTGACAACCTGCCACTTACAGAACATGAGGAAACCGTGGGAAAGAGACTGCTGGATGAGATACGCAGCCGCCTTCATTTCCTCTTGCAGGTGGGATTGGGATATCTCACCCTAAACAGAGCATCCAACACCCTGAG
>JAGDAU010000049.1 GCA_017959365.1 Prevotella sp. | reverse complement strand
TTCTCAGGGGATAGTGATATAAATTCTTTTATTTCGCTATCGACATAATTAGACTGTGCTGAATTAGGAGAACAAACCACTATTAGATATTCGGAAGCTGCAAGAGCTTCACTGATTTGTGGTTTGAGGTCTCCCCCTGCTAATTCATCTTCATCCCTAAAGACAGGTCTGAAAGATGCAGGAAAGTCTTCTTTACGCAAATCTTTACGTACTTCAAATAGTGTGGATGACAAATCATAATATTCAAATTCATGTTGTAGCCATTTTGCCATTTCAGAATCCTTATGACTATAACTGATAAATGCAAAGTATTTTCTTTTCTGTTCCATCTGATATGCTTTTTAGTTTACCTAACCATTCTGTTCCTTATTCCCATGCACTTATCCATGCGCTTGCCGTTGACGGCGTAGAGATAGATGCTGTGGTCGGCGAGGGTGGAGAGAGAGGCTGAGAAATCACGGAGGGTGGTGAGTGTCTGGTCTATCACCTTCAGGGGAGGAGTGGAGGTGCCGCTCAGACTGCTGTCGGTGAAGAGGGTCATGGGGATGAGGGTCTGACGTGCCGTGCCTCGGTCGCGATTGAAGGCGGCGAGTTTGTGGGCGGCCTCTACGAAGTAGTAGTTGGAGATGATGAGGCGGTTGTGCAGACGGTTGTAGATGGAGCAGTCAGGGGTGATGCCCAGCACCTCCATCATGATGGGATAGTCACGACGCAGTTGGGATTTCAGTTTGTTTAGTTGCGTGGCTATGTCATTGAAAGTATAGGAGGTGTGCTTGCTCTGGTTGTCAAAGATTATGGTGACATGATACTCGCCTCCCGTGAACTGCTTGGGCAGGAGCTGCTGGAGGATGTCGTAGATATTGGCTATGCCGTCGCCAGCGTTGGGATGACGGAAGGCGAAAAGGTAACGGTCTGTAAGCAGCATGGCGATGGAGGGTAATGACTCCACGCTGTTGAGCACTGAATCCCACCCACTGCCCAGTTTCTCACGCTCACCAGAGATAAAGATGTCGTTGATGTCTATGAGGGATGATATATTGGCATCGTCACCACTCAGACACATTACTCCGTAAGTCCTCTGTATGCCTGATGCCTCTGACGGCGAGATGTTGAGGATGAAGAGAGAGGAGGGATGCCGGAGTACCGTCTCCGGGTGTGAGGGGATACCGTTAACGTAGTCGCTCTTGCTGATATCTGGATTTATGCCGTGACGGCTGACAAGAGGCTCCACGCCTGATGACTCTGCGGAGTCAAGCCCTACATACACATTCCTTGCCGCCCTCAGCATCTTGAACAGTTGCGAGCGGGCGGCCTCGGGCTTCGCTCCCTCTGAGGCTATTATTCTGTTTAGTATTGTTTGGGTCGTGAAGATATTAAACATATATGTTCAGGTATTTATTAAGGTTGGTGGTACGGGGGTGGATATTGCCAGGAGAAAAGCGTTACAGCTTTATGGGAGGCAGGTTGCTGGAAACGAACTCCGGCAGATGGTGGGAATGGTTGAAAGGTTCTTCTCTTGTTATCATGCCTAGGTCATATAAAAAGGTTAACTGTACAAAAATAATCATTTTATCCGAATAATAATAATTTTATGACAAAAAATATTATTATAAGGACAAAAATATGTTTCATAATACCTTTGACATGAATTTGTCTCTATCTACAATGAATCTCAGGTGCGTACCCTCACCAAGAAGAATGTCACCAGAATAGGCAGACACCTTGAACACTATCTTCTTACCATCCACCTTAGTCACCTCTGCCTCTGCTCTGACAACATCCCCAACCTTAGACGGCTTCAGGTGAGAAGACTCAATGTGACCGCCAACAGTGGTGCAGCCTTCTGGGAGCGCATCCCTGACAGCCAGCATGGCTGCATTTTCCATCAAAGCAATCATCATAGGGGTTGCGAGAACTGGCATATCACCAGAACCTACCTTGACAGTGGTTACTGCATCTGTAACGGTCAGCTCACTTATATGTTTTAGTCCGATTTCAATCATTATTCTGTCATTGTAGATAAACTATTCGACATAAAGGGTGTTCTAATTTCACTCGTCACGCGTGAGCATCAGGCGATACTCCACTGGTGTCATGCCTATAGCATCCTGTATGCGTCGCTGCAGCGTGCGCACATTGGCGAAGCCTGCCTCCTCTGCCACCACTGCTATGGTGTAGTTGGAGTGTTCACGCAGGAGCTTGAGTGCATAGAGTGTGCGTAGGTTGTCTATGTATGCATCTGGCGTGCGGTGTATGGTCTGGTGACGGAAGAGCTTTATCAGTCTCTCATGACTCACT
>JAGDAU010000048.1 GCA_017959365.1 Prevotella sp. | reverse complement strand
GAGTCTTAGCGAAATCCTTCTGCTTACCCTTCATCTCTTCCTTAGCAGCCGTGTATGCAGGATCCTCCTTGTCGATACCAACTGGCTTACCCTCTTCCTCTGGGTAGAAACGCAGGTTCTCGAGCAGCAGGGCCTCACCCATCTTCAGAGCATCAGCAGCCTCTTTTGCCTTTGCGCAGTCGGGAGCGAATGTTACGGGCACACCGAGAGCCTTCTCGACATCCTCACGGATCTGACCGAGTGACAGTTTGGGGTTCACCTTACCCTTTGGCTTACCCATGTGTGACATGATGATGACAGCACCACCGTCGTTAAGAATCTTCTTCAGTGTGGGCAGTGCGCCGCGGATGCGTGTGTCGTCAGTAATCTTACCATTCTCATCAAGTGGCACGTTGAAGTCAACGCGCACGATTGCCTTCTTACCGGCAAAGTTCATTTCATTGATAGTCATAACTATTCTTTAAATTATAATATGTGAAACAATTATCTTATTTGTGTCATTTTATTGCAAGTGCAAAATTAAAGAAAAAAATTAATAATGGTTGTAATGGTGACACATTTTATATTTTTTTTGCGTGAAATGCTTTGGGTTGTTAAGTGCAGTTTACAAATTGATATTGACGGATGCTCCAGCGATGAACCAGATGCCTGGTTGCGGCACATTGCCGAAGTCAACATAATGGCGGTTGTCAAACAGGTTGTTGGCCTCGGCAAACACCTGATAGCCCTTTTGATTCCATGTCAGGCGGGTGTCGATGATGGCAAATGGCCGGTAGTCGTTCACCTCACCGCTGAACGTGGTATATTGTCCCACTCTGTCTTGCCAGCGAAGATGTATGCCAAGGGTGAGGTTCTTACATATTTCGGTCTGAGCTTCCGCCACGAACTTATGACGCAGATACTCTAAGGCATATTGTGACACGATGTCAGGCTCTTTCTCTTTGTCCTGGTCGATGTAGGTGTAAGACAGACGGAGGGTAGTGACGGGGGAGATGCGTGACATCAGTGGAGACAGATCAAGTGTTGTCTCTATGCCAGTGGCATTGATTTTGGTATGGTTGACGCTCTGCCACTCAGACTGGTCACCTGCCGATGTGTCCATAATCCAGTCAATCATGTTCTTGCCATGGTGATGCCAGAGTGCAACCTTTGCGGATAGGATAGGGGAGAGATATTGTGTGCCTATTTCAACAGCCCTCATCTCCTCGGGTTTCAGATGTGGGTTTGCGGCATAGCCTTGTAACTTGTAATACATCTCTGTAAACGAAGGAAGGCGTAGTGATGAGTTGTAGGATGCGAAAACCTTTATTTGCCCGTTCAGACGGTAACTGAAGTCCACTCCTGGATATACCTGCCATCCCATATCGCTCTGGTTGCTCTTCATAGCCACTAATCCGGCAGATAGGGTGAGGTTTCTAAGCAGTATGTTGTGTTCAAGATATGCCGATGTATTGGTACGGTTGATACCCAGAGGATATTTCCCTGAGTCGTGCTTTGGCTCACCTAAGTTACCGCTTCTGAGGTCTTCATTCCTCATCTCAGCTCCAAAGGCTGTCCTACCAGCCATCCAGTCGAAATAGCTGTTGATATTGACACCATAGACATCACACTTGTTATTATTGTATTTCAAGATGTCCGGCTTACCTCTGTAGCCCTCATACCGGTCACGGTTATGGTTCCAGTATATTGCCGGTCGTAAGCGCAGTGTGCCACGTTTCGTCTCAGCGTGTATTGCAGAGAAGATTTTTGTGGTATGCTCATATTGGTCGTCTGCCTGCCAACGGGGAGTAGCGTAGAAAGTGCCGGAGCCCCAGCCGCGGTCGGATAGTCCCAGGTGCCAGTCAACCCTGACACTCTCGTCATCGTAGGATCCCTGATAGAATGCCTTTGCACCGGAATAGTCGGTGTTGAGATTGCCGGCTTTAGAGCGGCTGAAGCCATCGCTGCGTGAGTAACCTCCGCTGAATCTGTTCTCGATAATCCTTTTGGTGGTATCGCTATTCCGATGACGTGGTGATGACAGTCTTGCCGTGATACCTGCCCTTGCATATCCGAATGATCCGCCCTCCATCTCAACACCTACTCGGGCATCTTTTCCCGTTTCCGCCTTTGATATAGTGACAATATTTATGGCTCCCACTAATGATGATGTGCCGTATGCCCGTCCAGCAGGTCCTTCTAATACCTCAATACGCACTATCTCGCTCAGTTGGCAAGGCAGGTCGAGTGTGTTGTGCCCTGTCTGTGGGTCGCAGATATTGATACCATTCAGCAGTATTGCCACCTGTTCCTGTGTTCCTCCACGTATTGAGATGTCTGTCTGTGATCCCAATGTGCCTCGTTGTCGCACATCCACTCCCACGGCATATTTCAGCAGGTCGTTGACACTCTGCACAGGAGCCTTGGCGATATCATCGCGTGTCATCACCGTCACCATCCTCGCTGCCTGACTGTGTGTCAGTGGTGCGCGTGATCCAGTGACGTCAATATCGTCAAGCATCACCTCTCGGGCTATTTTGCCGGTGTCGGCAGGCTGAATATTGTCATCATTCGCCGTCGTATGGGCGTATGACTGACAGACGTTACATATAATGCTTAAAATTATTGTTATCCATACTTTTTTCATGACAATCTCTTTTGAGCCGGCAAAGTTACGTAAAATCGAGTGCAGAACAAAATAAACTTGTTTATTTTTTATGCCGAGATGGAGTAATCTTATCCAAAGTTACGTAAAATCGAGGGCAGAACAAAATAAATCTTGTTTATTTTTTATGCCGAGATGGAGTAATCTT
>JAGDAU010000047.1 GCA_017959365.1 Prevotella sp. | reverse complement strand
GGCTCTCTACTCTCTCAACATATTCTTTGGGTGGTCTGACACCACGAAACGGTTTTACTATTGCCATGTTATTTACTATTTTTTTATTTACTATTTACTATTGTCATAAAAATCACCAAATCGTAAATTGTTAAATCGTAAATATCAGAGGTTAGCCTTTATCTTTTCTATCATATCAGCATATTCCTCGTCTGTAAGATAAACCTCCTGAGGATTCATGCGGAACACACCACCGAAGTCGGGACCACCAACATACTTGGGTGCGAGATGGAAATGCAGATGAGATAATGTGTCGCTATATGCGCCATAGTTTATCTTCTCTGGGTTGAAAGCCTTCTGCATGGCACGTGTCACTCTTGCCACATCAGACATAAAGGCGTTGCGCTCATCATCGGAGAGTTCGTTAAGATCGTTGACATGACCATTATAAGCCACCAAGCACCTGCCTCTATAGGTCTGCTCCTTAAATAAGAAAGCACGTGAGACAGAAAGTGGACAAATCTCTATCATGAGATTATGCAAGGTCTCATTGTTTGTGCAGTATAAACACTGCTTTGGATCACTCTTCATAATATTAATAGATTAAAAGATTAAAAAACAAAAAAAATCCTGACACACACGAATATTAACGGTGTGTGTCAGGACTATTTGGATTATTATTTATTAACCTGGAATTTAGTGTCGCCATCCTTAAAGAAAGCATTAATCTGCTTAGCGGCGGCTATACCGGCGTTGATATTAGCCTCAGCGGTCTGAGCGCCCATCTTCTTGGGAGTAGAGAAATAACGTCCCTCAAATTTAGCGAAGTCAGCATCGGCATCCGGCTTGATGTCTGTGACAAATTTCAGATCATCACGTTCTGACATCAGTTTCAGTAGTTCAGGCTCGTTGATAACCTCCTTACGGGCGGTATTAACAAGGATGCCACCTTTCTTCATCTTGCCGACAAGAGCATAGTTGATGCTCTCCTTTGTCTCTGCTGTGGCAGGAATATGAAGTGACACAACGTCGCAGGTCTCAAAGAGCTCATCCTGTGACTTAGCGGCATGAACACCGGCCTGCTCTATCACTTCTGCCGGACAATAAGCGTCGTATGCGCTTACCTCCATACCAAAGCCTTTGGCGATACGTGCCACATTGCGGCCAACATTACCGAAGGCAAGGATGCCAAGGCGCTTACCCTTCAACTCACTGCCTGCCTTACCGTTATAGAAATTACGAACTGCAAAGACAAGCATACCGAATACAAGCTCTGCCACGGCATTGGCATTCTGACCAGGTGTATTCTCTGCCACTACATTATGTGCTGTGGCTGCTGCAAGGTCTATATTATCATATCCTGCACCAGCGCGAACAACAATCTTCAATTGCTTTGCAGCATCAAAGACCTCTGCGTCAACCTTATCGGAACGGATAATCATAGCATCAGCGTCTGCCACAGCCTCAAGGAGTTGCGACTTATCGGTATATTTCTCAAGCAGGGCCAACTCATGACCGGCAGCCTCAGCCTCTTTTCTTATTCCCTCAACAGCAGCAGCTGCAAAGGGTTTCTCTGTTGCAATAAGAATTTTCATATGCAAAACTAAAAAATTAAAAATAAAAACTCAACATTAATGTTGTTTCTCGAAATCCTGCATTGCCTTAACAAGGGCATTGACACCCTCTATGGTCTGGGCATTGTAGCAGCTGGCACGGAAACCACCTACAGAACGGTGACCCTTAATACCTACCATTCCACGCTCAGTAGCGAACTCAAAGAACGGTTTCTCAAGCTCAGCATACTCCTCATTCATTACGAAGCAGATATTCATCAGTGAACGATCCTCCTCAACAACAGTACCCTTGAAGAGTTTGTTGCGGTCTATCTCACCATATACTATCTCTGCACGCTCATGAGCCAGTTTGTCCATAGCCTCCACACCACCGTGAGCCTTCAGCCAACGGAGGTTCTCAAGAGCTGAATAAATAGGCACAACTGGAGGAGTATTAAACATGGAACCCTTCTCCACATGAGTGATATAGTTGAGCATTGTTGGTATCTGACGCGGAGCCTTACCTAACTTGTCATTCTTGAGGATGATAACGGTAACACCTGCCATGGCAAGATTCTTCTGTGCACCGGCATAGATACAGTCGTACTTGGAAACATCTATCGGACGGCTAAAGATATCTGAACTCATATCGGCAATCAGTGGTACGCAAACGTCAAGATCCTCACGTATCTCTGTTCCATAGATGGTATTATTGGTAGTAATATGCAGATAGTCAGCATCTGACGGAACCTCATAGCCCTTAGGAATGAAGGTGTAGTTGGCGTCAGCGGAAGATGCAACTTCCACAACCTCACCAAACAATTTGGCTTCCTTCATGGCTTTCTTTGCCCATGTACCGGTATTTAGATATGCCGCCTTTTTGATAAGGAAATTATATGGCACCTGACAGAACTGCAAGGATGCGCCACCACCAAGGAAGATTACGGAGTAACCCTCTGGTATTTGCAGCAACTCTTTAATAAGAGCCTCTGCCTCGTCAACAACAGGCTGGAAATTCTTTGCCCTGTGGCTAATCTCCATCAGTGACAGTCCGTCACCATTAAAGTCTAAAATCTGTTTTGCGGTGTTCTCAATAACCTCGCGTGGGAGCATTGAGGGTCCGGCGTTAAAATTATACTTTTTCATTACTATATGATTTGATTATTTTGAAATCGTATTGTTGAGTTGTCTCATTTTTTAAATTTCGCCTGCGAAATTACTCATTTTTTTCCAATCACACAAATTATTAAGAATAATTATCATCATTCGGAATAAAACACGCATAAGATTACAATTCTTATATAACAATAGTGTTATTCAGCATTAATGAAACCGTAAATCTTATAACCGGGGTTTACTTGGCTGTTCCGAATATGATATTATAAAGTGCTGTTACATCTGTAGTGTTGATCCCGCTATCACCATTGATATTACAGACACTCCACGGTGTTGTAGTGTCTGTGCCGAAGATGACATTATAAAGTGCCGTAACGTCGGTGGTGTTTACTGCGCCATCGTTATTAACGTCGCCCAAGAGGAATGTGGAGGATGCGGAAGGCTCAATCTTTATGGATGTCACCAAATTATCCGGATTTGCAGTAGTCCTTACATCCAACTTGTTTGTATCGTAATATGCTCCCTTGGGCAGAGTAAACTCACAACCACCCAGATTCACTCTCTTAAGATCATGTATAGGAGAGTACACCTGCGATTTTGCTATGAGTGTGGCATAATGGAAATCCAACTGCGCTGTCTTTACGCCTGATATGGCCGATGCTGTGGCTGTGATGTCAATAGTGGGTGCAAAAGCTTCCTTACTTGCAGACTGCCCACCGAGGACAAGATAACTATATGCCTTGTCAAGCCAGATACCAAAGGTGACACCGGATATCGTCAATGTGCCGGTATTATACTGATTCTTTGTTACTACCAGAGTGCTATTGGAAATTATGCCATATCCTGCGCTCTCGGCAAGTTTGCCCACAATACGGTTATTGCCTAAGAGCAGGATTGTCATATCCTTACCACTTTTGACATCGATGCCCGCCCTACCGGTACTAACATTAATTGTAGCATTGTTAAGGGTCAGCATCTTTGTCTCGTCATCATACTGCACCACACCCTGAATATACGTACTCTGTATAAGATGGCAGTTATAGCTATTGACTTCCACATCAGCCACTTTAAAGTTGTATGGTGTGGGGGCACCTAACTCAAGGGTTGCGGTAGTTGGTGTTGAGCCGTCAGTAGTAAAGGTATGCAATGCTTTGACAAAAGTGGCGTCAACAGGCGACAACACTTCTGCCTCCACATCAAACATCTTCATCACCGTGGCTGTGTAGCCATGTGTGGTGAGGCGTGCGTCATCACGCAGAATAACCCTTTCAGAGTTTCCCTGCTCTCCCATCAAACCATACTTTCCCTTGGAACTCATCTGCAGGGTAGAGATTACGCAGGTGGCGCGCGCCTCTACCATAATACCAGCACCGCCAGCGCCATAAACCTCAAGTTTGGAATAACGGTCTGCTCCGGTTATCGTTAAGGTATATCCTGCCGTAATTTGTATGCCGTATGAGTTTGTGCCAGTAGTAGTGACAGAAGACGTGCCAACAACTTTTATTCTAACACCCTCTTTGTAGCACTTTATACCCTGTGGTGCCGTAGAACGTATTGAGGCATCCTCTAAATAAAGAGTGTTCTCCGACGGTTTGAAATACACCTTACCAGATATTCCTCCACCTGTCACATTGGAAGCATTATCACTCGTCACACTAACTCCTGCAACGTCAATGCCATAATAAACAGCTGCCATTGACATGGTATTACCAGTCATCACCAATACTGCCAGAAAAAACAATCTGTATATAAACCTCATCATATTATAATGTTTTGATAATAGTGTTTGCCATAGCAATTTAATTCGTGGTTTCAATCCTCTATCTCATCATCCCATGTACCGAATATAATGTTATACAAAGCTGTCACGTCGGTGGTATTTACAGAACCGTCGCCGTTGATGTCGCAGATTGTAGAATCGGTGATGGTGTCGGTGCCAAAGATGACATTATATAATGTAGTAATATCTGTGGTGTTGATCTCACCGTCAAGGTTGATGTCACCCAAGCCGAAAGAGATATATTCCAACTGGCTCCATCCCGGAGCTGCCTTATAAAGAGGTATGGAACTCTTCTGAACAAGGCCACGGCCACCGGTGAGCAGGAAGGAATCATCGTTGGCTTTCGGTGGAGACGGCTGACGGCATATAACGAGTATGTTATCACATCCATCAAAGGCTCTTGAACCTATCTCTGTCACACTATTAGGAATAGAAATCGTCTCAATACCAGTGCAACCAAGGAAAGCATAATTATAAATCTTTGTCACATCGTTAGGAATGAAGGAATTATTGCAACCTTTTATAAGGATATTGGATGCTGTCTCTATTAGTGCGTTACAATTCTCACGTGAGTCAAACACACTATTTCCCTCATCCACATCAATAGAAGCGAGAGCATTACAACCGAAAAAGGCTAAATATCCTATGCTGGTCACTCCGCTGCCAATGGTCAAAGAGGGAATCTTTTCGCACACATAGAAAGCATACATTCCTATGCTTGTTACGCTTTTGGGTATAATGACAGGTGATGTCAGACTGGTACAACTATAAAAGGCACTCTTGCCTATCTTTGTCAAGCCATCACCAAGAGTGAGTGAAGTGATAGCTTGGCAACCGTCAAAAGCATTATCATCGATTTCCTTTACATTATCACCAAGCACCACCTCTTGTAAGGTATTTTTACCAGAAAACCATTTACCGGTGTTCTCTGCATTCCAGTTAAGGGTAACTATGTTTAGATTATCAAAAGAGTCATCAGAAATATCTTTTAAACCGGCACCAACAGTAAGTGAGGTAAGACCACGTAAACGATTAAGACCACCACTGTTTAATACTTCTACATTATCACCAAGTATTAACTCTTTTATTGAAGTGTTGGTATCACCTATTATTTTAGTTCCATTGAAAGTTTTCATATTAACACTTAATGTTGTAAGGTTAACACAATTAGTAAATGGAGTTGAAATAGATGTCACACCACTACCTATAGTAGCTGTTGTCAGACTGCTACAATTATCAAACACCCTGTTTCCTAATTTTGTCACACTATTTGGAATATTAACAGAAGTTATGCTGGTACAATCCGCAAACGCACGGCTATCTATTTCCTGCAAACTGTTACCAAGTGTCAAAGATGTTACATTGGTACAGCCATTAAACGCACCTTGTCCCAAACTTGTCACTTTGTCTGGAATATCAATTGATGTAAATGCCAAGCAACCGTCAAAAGAATGTATTCCTATTTTTGTCAATTGACTTGGGAGTTTTAAATCTGTCAGAATGGAACACTTTTCAAAGGCATAAGAACCTATTTCCGTTACACCATCTGGAATAGATATAGAAGAAAGGGCTGTATAGTTCTGACAAGCATAGTCTCCTATGGTCTTGACATTATCCCCAAGGACAATCTCTGTTATTTTATCAGCACTATCTTTAAAATAATTAGATAGTATAGAGACGTCCCAATAGACAGAAGTAATATTTTTGCATCCATAAAACACATCGGGGCCTTCACCACCACTTATACTGACGGATGTTAAACCTGTACAATTACGAAATGCATACTCTCCAAGATACTCCACATTTTCTGGTATCACGATACTACTAAGGCTGTAGCAATAGGAAAAAGCATAATTACCTATAGTTTTCACACCGGTTCCGATACTAACTGAGGTGAGGCCAGATTGATAAAAAGCGGCATAATTTATACATTGAACACTATTGGGGATAACAACAGACACAAGTGATGGACAATTAGAAAAGGCATAATCAGCAATACCCGTCACACTGTATGTGTCACCATTGTAAGTAACCGTTTCAGGAATAACCACATTACCGGAATACTTATCGTTTTCGTCATTGGTGTTGTAGGTCACATACAATGACTGTGTACCGTCACCATTATTAACAAATTGG
>JAGDAU010000003.1 GCA_017959365.1 Prevotella sp. | reverse complement strand
TTAACGGGCGCCGCCTCGTCGGCAAGCCGACAGTCCGCGGCATCTACATCTATAATGGTCACAAGGTGGTGATAAAGTAACCCAACTGAAGCTTGCTTCAGTTGGAGTTAATAAGTTGACGAGTTAACAAGTTAACAAGTTGACAAGTTGTTAGTTAAAAATGAAACAGTTCCCGTTCCCGTTAACGTTCCCGTTGATATCTGTTCCCGTTGAGAAAAACTAATTCACTTTAATCATTAAACTTTCAACATTAAACTATAAAAAATGACATGGAAACATTCTCAGCGGAAGCTGTATATGAGGTAATGACTCACATACCGAAGGGTAAGGTGGTGACGTATGGTGAGATTGCCACCCTGATAGGATGGCCCAACATGTCGCGGCATGTGGGAAGTGCTATGAAGGGAGCATATCTGAAGGGACTGCCCTGCCATCGTGTGGTGTTTGCCGACGGCAGATTAGTTCCCGGTTGGGCGGAACAGGCGGAACTGCTGAAAGCAGAGGGTGTGATAATGAAAACAGACAGGAGGGTCGATATGGAGAAGAGTGCATGGCGACCCTTGGAAACTTATTAAATTTAAAATTGAAGATTGAAAATTAAGAGTTGAATGAAACAAAAACCTCGCTTCGCTAAAAAACATTCCAACGGGAACGTTAACGGCAACGGGAACTCCTTTTCAACGGGAACGTTAACGTGAACGTTAACTGACCCCACCCCTGACCACTCCCCTGATAGGGGCGTTGAATGCCATGCGGAGAAAACTATCAACTCATTAACTTATCAACTTATATACTTGTCAACTAATCAACTTTTTATCAAGACTATAGATATAAACGTTTTTTAGCGATAGCGATGTATTTGCTTTTCAGTGGTTGTAATATGAAAAAGATCCAGAAACGTGACTTTCCCAGTGCGATGAAGTACAGAATAATCAAATACGTACTTCCGTTGGTTCTGATAGCACATTGTGCCGTTCTTCTGATGACATCGTGCAAGACAAAGCAGACGGTAGAACTGCCAGCACCTGTTCAAGTGCATCAATACGAACCGGAACACTCGCCAAACGTGTTCCTTGTGATGTACGACAAGGAGATTGGCAAAGAGACGTTGCTGAAAGCCATCAAGGAATACAAGTGTGAGATTATCTACGATTACGATATCATCAACGGCATGGCCCTTAAGAAACCAGAAGACAAAACTCTCGAGGAAACCATGCAGGATTTCAGGCTGGTGAAAGGTGTTACCACGGTTGAATACGACCACATCATCCGACTCACAGACCCTGTAAAACCCAGATTGGAGATAGAATAATACAAACCAACCAACGTGGTTTGTATTGGTTAGGGCTCGAAACGTTACTGAAGGATAAGACAGAACGCTTTGTGAAAACGTACAAAGGCTATGATAAGCCTTTCCGTATTAGAATAGAACTGGAAGAATATAAGGCGCTGACTATTCCATTTACCTACGGTATTAATAACAATGCTGCCAGAGGCACCTCTATGTCTGCCAGAACCTTTAAGGATTTTTGTAATAGGGCAAAACAGAGACGATAATTCCCAAATAATCATAAATCGACAAACGAAATGATGGCGTTTTGGAATTTTATGATTATTTTTGCCAAATAAACCCAATAAAACAAAAACTATTATGAAGGTTCTGATTTTACAAGGCTCTCCGAGAGCCAATGGTAACACCGCTTGGATGGCGGAGGAGTATAAGAAGGCTGCCGAGGCAGCAGGTCATGAGGTGACGCTGGTTAACGTAGCCAGAAAGAAGATAGCAGGTTGTCTGGCCTGTGAGTATTGTCACAACAAGGGTAATGGTGCCTGCATTCAGAAAGATGACATGCAGGAACTCTATCCGCTGATGAACGATGCCGAGGTGCTGGTACTTGCTGCACCCATCTACTATTTCACACTTTGCGCCCAGATCCAGGCTCCCGTTCAGCGCATGTACTGCGTCAACAAGCCCGCCAATGTAAAGAAGATGGCGCTGCTCATGTCATCATATTCCCCTGGTGTCTATGATGGAGCTACTGCCGAATTCCGCGACATCTGCAACTACTGGGAGGTAGAGAATATGGGTTTTGTATCTGCCAAGATTGACGAACAGAAGACAGAGGACACGAAGCAGAAGGTGATAGAACTGGCGGCGAAACTATAAACCAATAAGTTGAGTCAACTTATTGGATTAAAGTTTAATGTTGAATGTTTAAAGTTGAAAGTGAATTAGTTTTTCTCAACCGTTCCGGTTGAGAAATTTAAATTTAAAACTTAAGATTTAATAGTTGTCGCTACGCGATTAAAAATTAATAATTAATATCTTTCAATATTCAACTTTTATCTTTCAACAAAAGTAATTCACTGTCAATATTCAACATTCAACTTTTTAACTCAACTCAAGCTATATGATTACTTCTATAAATTATAAGGATGTGAACGGCATGGTGGAGTATCTGCGTGATGTGCCGTTTAATGTGACTCTTGAGAGACTGTATGACGCCGCTACGCTGTATGAGGGGTTTAATCCCGATGCCGACAATATGGCGCAGAGCTATGACGGCAGGGTGTATGAACACTATATGGCCAAGGGGAAACATTCGGAGGATGTGAACGAGTCGCTGGCGCGCACCCTGCACGACCATCGTGTGCAGGTGGCGTTAAACAAGTTTCTGAAAGCCCATAACATGATTTCGTTTGTGGGTGTGATGGGTGGTCATGCCACACTGCGAACTGATGACGCCTTCCGTAATATAGTGATGTTGAGTAAGAGGCTCACGGAGGAGGGCTTCTATATGCTCAGTGGTGGTGGACCGGGAGCTATGGAGGCCACACACCTCGGGGCATGGCTCGCAGGGCGCACAGCGCAGGAGGTGGACGATGCCTTTGCCATCCTTGAGGTAGCGCCGTCGTTTAAAGACAAGGGATGGCTGGTGTCGGCATATCAGGTGATGAGGAAATACCCGCAGGATAAGTATATTAGCTTGGGCATACCGACATGGCTCTATGGTCATGAACCCACAACACCCTTTGCCACGCATATAGCAAAATTCTTCAACAATAGCATTCGTGAGGATGTCATTCTCACATTGGCATACGGTGGTATAATATACACTCAGGGCAGTGCGGGAACGATGCAGGAGGTCTTTCAGGATGCTGTGCAGAACCACTATCTGTCGCTTGGCTTATCGAGTCCGATGATATTTATGGGTACGGAGTTCTGGACAAAGGAAATGCCCGTTTACACCCTGTTGGAAGACATGATGCGCACGGGCAAATACAAAAACCTGCTATTGAAACTTACTGATGAGCCAGATGTTATTGTTGACACGTTACAAGCATTTCACCGTCAGAACGCTCATCCAATTCTGTTATAAGCATGGGCGTGCTGTCGATGACCAGTTCCTTACCGGCACGCAGTTGTATCTCCGGATGACGGTATAGGAAAATCCGGTCAACGGCAACCCTTGTGGTGATGACGGGATGGCAGTGGATAGCAAGGTATCTCATGGCATAGTCTGACAGTCGCCGCTCCGCAGTCTCAATCTCCGACTGCGGAGCGGCGACGCCGTATAGCTCAAAACCGTCGCCGGAGCGCAGGGGGCTGAGGGCGTTGGGGTAGGTGAGTCCGTTGACGACGGTTCTGAGCATGGTGATGAGTGTCTTGCCAGAGGTGATGACACTCATCTCCTGGATGATGAGACGTATGCCTTCACATCTGCCGCTTGTGATGACAACGGCGGCGTCATCCTGACGGTTGAGAAGGGTATAGTCATAGTCGGGGGTGTTGACAACGATGGATACCGTCACCGGTGTGGGCTGTCCATCGGGATAGATAGCGCTCCACTGGCTTTGGTCCTCGCTGCTGTCAACGACACCGCCTATCATGGGGTATATGACGGGGTGCAATGGGTCGTTGCCGTCGCAGATAATGTCGCGCTCATGTATGCCGTATTGTCTTTCTGCCTCGCTGTCGTTGATGAAGGTATGCCACCAGGAACGGGGCTCCTGCAACGGCTCACCTGTGACGATGTCCGTTCCGAGGTCGTAGGCATGTGGCAGTTGGAGGCGCGTGAGGTCCAGGCCTTTGGGTATGCGGCTGCTCCACTGGCTTCCGGCAATCATCTGCTGGTAATACGTTGAAGCTATGTTCGTTGCTGCACCTTGTATGCGCAGACGTGTTACAATATTGTCATAATCAGCTGTGCGAGTGATTCTCCGCAGACCGTTATTCCTGCCGTACGACAAGGGCGTGGTGATGCGCTCCGCTCTGTAGCCAATACGTATTGTCCGGTTTGTGACAGTGTAAGTCAGTGATGTGCCGCTTAAGCAGAGGTTGAGCAGCTGCCTGACGCTTGTCGGCTCGCTGATGGTGATAAGCCGCTGTGTCCATTGTGGCTCCTCCGCCTCGCGTTGTACGTCATCATCCTCTATACTGACAGCCGTTGTCAGCCCGTCGGTAGCGGCAATGAGTATTGTCCATCCCTCCTGCTCCTCGCGTGACAGCAGGCATGCCATGATACGGCATGCCACATCTGATGGTTTACGGCAGAGGAATGAGAATAACGGCTGACCGCTGTGGGGTGATGACGATGCCACCGCCATATCTCGTGCCATTGTAGTGTCGAGGGCTGTTGACGCATCGCTGAAGGTAAGCCTGTAGTGTCGTGCGTCGCCATAGCACCCCTGTCGCGCCTGCTCCGTTGTGGTGTCCACGCTTTGCAGTGTCAGGGTGTAGCCGTTGTATGTTACATAGTCACCATAGGAGAAATTGATGTCGTAGGGTGAGCATACTTCTGCTGTCAGTGTGTCTGCATGATGTCTGCTGCTGTGGAAATGGTATTTGGCGGCTTTGCATCTGATGGTGCCGGATGAAGTGTAGATATTCATGATTTGTTTCGCTTTTGCTCAATTTATTAGTTTACAGTTTAATGTTTAAAGTTGAAAGTGAATTACATTTGATACTCAACGGGAACGGGAACAGATATCAACGGGAACGTTAACGGGAACGGGAACTGTTTCATTTTTAACTAACAACTTGTTAACTTGTCAACTTGTTAACTTGTCAACTTGTTAACTTGTCAACTCGTCAACTATTTAACTCGTCAACTAATTATCCTGAATACCGCTTTCCAAGTGAGACATTCCTCATGGCCGTCTTGCCAGAAGGTGTCGTCGCTGAAGGACTGGATATACATCCGGGTGTATTCCTGATGGGTCCATGGTGAGTAGAGGGTTAGAAGCGGTTTACCGTCGGTGGCTCCGGTAAGGTAGTCACGGAATGCCAATGCCGTCGCGCAGCATGTGCCCGGTGCGCCCTTGCATGCCAATTCTATTGTGAGGTCATCAGTGTTGATATACACCCTGTTGCCTGTCCATGTGTCGCGCTCGTCTTCATCGTGCCAGTCGTTGTGGTATGGCTCCTTTGCCTGAAAGGCGATGCCTGATGGTATGCTCACCACACCGATATTCCATGTGGCGAGGCTGTCGGTCCATGCGGTGTCGCCGTCTTTTTGATATAAAGGGAGTTGTTATTCATTGTTTAGAATGTATATTGCTGCTCCGCGGGGGTCTTCCATTGGCGTTATCTTAACATCGTAGAAAGCGGGGTTTGTTCCGTCTGTAGCCACAAGGTGTGCATAACCCTCTATGCTTGGCAGGTAAAGAGCACTCTGGAGGTCCTCGCTGGTCATGAATAGTGCGCCCCGTATCTTACGTGGTGTGAGAGAGTATCCTGAGCCGCTATAGGTGACACCGTTGACGGTTGCTGTCATCGTGACGGAGCTCTCATCCTCCGATGGTGAGAGCATAAGGCTGTTGATGGCATCTGCCACGCTCGCCACCTGAAATGTTATTGTTGGCACGCCGCTACGGGCTGTGCTTATCCAGTTTCTCCCTTCGGTAAGGGTGATGGTCTTCACCGTCGGTGCTCCGCTGTCGAAGTGTATGCCTTTGTCCAGGATTGGCAGTTCGATATCTACGGATACGATGTCTTCTATCGGTATGTCGGGCACTGCTATGTAATACACGTTTTTCATCTTGGTGAACAGTACCCTGAGTTGTTCTAATGGTATTCCAATTGTGATGTCCATGGGGGGATGTTTTATGTTTTATGTTTTGTGTTTTATGTTTTATGTTAAATAGTTTTCGGGATATCGGTATTCCGGTATTCCGATAAAACGACACTCAACTTGTTGACTTGTCAACTCGTTAACTCAACTGAAGCTTGCGAAAGTTGAGCGTCTTGTTATTTGCTTCCGCTGATCCACACTGTTGTTCCGAGTGATCCGGCGTATGCGTCAATAATCATATATGCGTTGAATGAGCCTTGGCTGTCGGTGATGTCGATGTTGTCACCTGTGAGTATGCCTCTTATATGTCCTGGCAGACTGACTCTATAGTCACCTTTTATCTGTTCGTAGGTCTTGAATACCCTTGCTGTGGCGTTAGGCTCTTTTCTGCATGGTCCGTCATACAGAGTGGTGATGTTGCCGTCGGAGACGTTGGTCTCTCCTTCAATGCGGTAGATATGACAATGATGGGGGAAGCGCATGGTGTGGGTGTTTTATGTTTTATGTTTTGTGTTTTATGTTAAATAGTTTTCGGGATATCGGTATTCCGGTATTCCGATAAACGACACTTAACTTGTCAACTCGTCAACTTGTCAACTTGTCAACTCGTTAACTCAACTGAAGCTTGCGAAAGTTGAGTTAAAGTGTTTCTATTGCTCTCAGCTTTAGTGTGGCGTGGTGTGATCCGTTTTTGTCGGAGCCGTGACCGGTCATCGTGCAGGCGAAACAGGTGAGCATACCGGTGGAGAACGGAAAGAGGCTGACCACCTGCCGGGTTAGTAGCCGGAGGTGGTCATGCCTTTCCATGCCATGACTTCTGTCTCTCACGCATACACGGATGTTCACCCATGCCGACCTGTGTATATGGCTCCCTCTCTCAATTCCTTTAGGAATGCTGAGGATAAGGCATTCGTCGATTGTCTGGGGCCATGATGTGGGTCTGTTGGTAATGAACACGTGTTCGCAGACGGTTGACAGACGAGAGGCAATGGTGTCTAACATGGTATTAAATATGTTATTCAAGTTGTGTTTTATGTTTTATGTTGTGTGTTTTGTGTTAAATAGTTTTCGGGATGTCGATATTTCGGTATTCCGATAAACGACACTTAACTTGTCAACTCGTCAACTTTTTAACTCAACTGAAGTTCGCGAAAGTTGAGTATATTAAGAGTATATTAAAATGAAAGGATTCTTATCTCTCTATGCAAGGGTGGGGTGACATTCCATTTGGCATATAGGGCAGCCGCCATAGTCCGCATGGCGTTACGTTCGGCTGTTGATGGCGCGGCATGGCTTTCGCTGTGGCTCCAGTCACCGTCTTTATCGCTTATGGATGTCACGCCTTGCTGGGCTATAGAGCAAATGGTGAGGCATTGGGCTGTGACAAGGTCACGCTGCCGCTCCTCCATGCTGTCAGCCTCAGTGCCTGCCACGACATTAGATTGCAGGAGTATGGCCTTCAGTGTGTCTTGCGGTATAGCGTAACCTGTCACGCCTCTTAGATATTCTTCTATTGTCATTCTGTCACAGTGCTGATAAACATACGTTGTGGCATGGATGGTACATACAGTTGTGCCGCCTCACTCTCTATATAGATAGAGTGTGTCTCTGGATTAGCTCTCTGTGTAAGCACGAGTCGTCCACCGTCATACCGTGCCACATTCTTCTCGTCATAGCCGAGGGTGAGTGGCGAGACACCCTGTATGGTGCCAATCTTACCGTCGGGAATGAGAGCGACATTCCTGATGTCGAAATTACTGATACGTTCTGTTGTCAGTTCCGGTTCTCCGCCTTCATTGCTTATCCTATCAACAAAGGCATAGCTGTCACGTGTCTTCATTGGAACGCCTATGAGCCTGCTGAGGACATCCCGTTTGCTATCGTCGGGCATATTAGCGGCATACTCCTGTGCTGCCTCCGCTCCTGCCAGGATGGGGTAGGCAGCCAGTTCGATGGCAGCGAGCACCTTGCTGTGGGTTAGCATATCATAATAGAGGTCTTGGCTC
>JAGDAU010000046.1 GCA_017959365.1 Prevotella sp. | reverse complement strand
CATTGCGCCTACGCCGAGGTTGACGTTGAAATTGCTATCTTTGATTTCACAGTATTTGTATGTCTTATTACGAACATTAAAACCCATCTGCGGACCAGCGAAGAAAAAGACGCTTGCCGTGTTGCCTAAACCAATAGAATACCGCAGGTTGACAGGCACTTGCACAGTATGTATTATCACATCACTGTCTATTTTACTGCCTTTTAATTTGACCACCGCTTCACGTCTGTCATAGAGAGCCGACACGTCAACAGCCAGCCCTTTAACGGGCAGCTGTATCAACGCTGTGGGACCAAAATAAACCCCAATCCTGTTTTTTGAGTTATAAACTTTAGAGTCAAGGTGCATGCTTGTAACGTTTACACCACCCTTGATACCAATTTTCAACTGTGCCATTACCGGCACTGCCGACATCATTAAGGCAATAGCCATAACAGTAAAAATCTTTTTCATCTTATATCTGTTTATTGAATTATTATTACAAAATTTCTTATGCTTTAAATTTACTTATGGGAACAATCTTCTGCTGTAGGGATTCGTCTATCATAAAACACTGTTGGGAGTCTATCATGGCGAAACAGCCTGTGCAGACCATGTCCATAGACTCGAAATGTATCCTTGAGTGACCGAACACCTGAAAGACCTTGTCTATGCCGTATGCGTCAGACGGACAAAGCGGATGGTCATTAACGTCTGCCCATAGAATGCCGCCGGTCTTCTCACCACCAAACCATGAGCGTGACTGACCGACCACAGACAGCATCTGCTGACCCTCATCAGTGGTGTCCAACTGGTTTATCCTGTCCGCTATTAACGGATCTGCTAAAGACAGCTCATTATCGGGCAGATGCCATACTGCGGCATTCACCTTATTCAGCCAATGTTCTGTCACTCCTGCGTGGGAGAAGAGGTATGGTGTCTCTCCCACTGTCTCAAAATACGCTATCTGAAACAGGTCATCGTAGCGCTGAAACAGTTGATGATACTCATCCCAGTGTATCTTGTCCTTCCGGCTGCCGCACGCCAGTTTGTTAAACGTGACGGAGGCATAATGCTGATCATGGTTTCCTTTTAGCAGGACTATCTTATCCATGTTGTTTTGCTTAAGAGAGATTATCTCCATCAGGTTTGCGTTTATATCATCCAAGTCATATCTCACACCCTCATCACGATAGGGATCGAGATAATCTCCTAAGAACACCACCCTGTCAACAGTATTCAGATAGCTGTTTAAAGGCTCCTTCCAAAATGTCCGTCCGTGTACATCCGGTACCACTAATATTCGTTTTGTCATTTCAATTAAAATTCTAATCCTTACTATTCAGAAGCTCCATATAATAGTCATAGGTGATATGGCGACCGCCCATTGACTTCAGGTGAGGTGTCTCAAACTGGCAGTCGATGAAGAGAGCTCCAGAGGCAGAGAGAGTGCGGGCAAGGAAGATAAGGGCGAGCTTGGAGGCATTAGGGACCAACGAAAACATGCTCTCGCCGAAGAAGGCATTACGGATGCCCACACCATACAGACCGCCTACGAGCCTACGCCCCTCACTACCGTCAGCGTATGGTTCCCACACCTCCACACTTCCGGCAAAACCCATGCGGTACAGCTCTGTGTATGCCTCAATGATGTCGGCGCTTAGCCACGCCCCGTCTTCATCGTAACGGCCATCAACAACAGAGCAGCCATTAATAACACCGTCAAAATCCTGATTGATGGTCACCTCATACTTGTTCTGGCGTATCAGCTGCCTCATAGAATGGCTCACGTGTATCTCGTCCGGGAAGATCACAAACCTGTCCATAGGACAATACCAATGTGGTTCCTCACGATAACGGAATG
>JAGDAU010000045.1 GCA_017959365.1 Prevotella sp. | reverse complement strand
TGGTAGAGGGTGCCCTTTATGCCGCATCTAATGGCGAGGCTCACGTACACTTCACCGTCAGTCACGAGCACATGGAGCTGTTTAAGGCAAAGGTTGCCGAGAAAGCCGACTTCTTTGCACAGAAATACGGCATCAAGTACGATATCAGCTTCTCTGAGCAGAAGCCAAGCACCGACACCATCGCCGCAAACCCCGACGGAACACCGTTCCGCAACGCCGACGGTTCACTGCTGTTCCGCCCAGGTGGTCATGGCGCACTCATTGAAAACCTCAACGAGATAGACGCCGATGTCATCTTCATCAAGAACATCGACAATGTAGTGCCGGACAGACTGAAAGGCGAGACAGTGAAATGGAAGCAGATAATAGCCGGTGTGCTTGTCACCCTTCAGAAGAAGGCCTTTGAGTACCTGCGTCTGCTCGACAGCGGCCGTTACACACATGCCGACCTTGAGGAAATTATCCGCTTTGTGCAGCGTGACCTCTGCTGCCGCAAAAACGATATCAAGGACTTAGAGGATGCAGAGCTCGTTATCTATCTTAAGAAGAAACTCAACCGTCCTATGCGAGTATGCGGCATGGTTAAGAATGTAGGTGAGCCTGGTGGCGGTCCGTTCCTCACCTATAATCAGGATGGCACCGTAAGCCTCCAGATCCTTGAGTCATCACAGATTGACAAGAGCAACGAGGAGTATATGAAGATGTTCACCGCAGGCACACACTTCAACCCTGTTGACCTCGTATGCGCCGTTAAGGACTATCAAGGCAAGCCCTTCAACCTACCTGACTTCGTTGACAAGACCACTGGTTTTATCAGCAGCAAGAGCAAGGGTGGCAAGGAACTGCAAGCCCTTGAGTTGCCGGGACTGTGGAATGGCGCCATGAGTGACTGGAACACCATCTTCGTTGAGGTGCCTCTCATCACATTCAACCCCGTTAAGACGGTCAACGACCTCCTGCGCGACGAACACCAAGGTTGAACCTCACAACCTCACAACCTCACAACCTCATAACCTCATAACCTCACAACCTTAAAACCTCATAAATTATGTCACATAACCACTGTGAGTGTCATGAGCATCATGACCACCATCATAGTCACAACCATAACCATGACCATGAGCATCATCATGGTCATGGTGGTTTAAAGGGGAGCATTATCCTCATAGTCATAACCACGCTGCTGCTTATCGGTGCGATTATTATAGAAAAGAACTGCAACCTTCCGACATGGCAGCTACTGCTGATTTACCTTGTGCCATATCTGCTGGTTGGCCATGACACACTGAAGGAGGCAGCCGAAGGTATCATCAGCGGTGATGCCTTTAATGAGCATTTCCTTATGTCGGTGGCAACGATAGGCGCACTGGCGATAGGTTTCTTGCCAGGGGCCGAGACGGAGTTTCCGGAGGCGGTGTTTGTAATGCTGTTCTTTCAGATTGGTGAGTTATTTGAGGGGTATGCAGAGTCACAGAGCCGTAACAGCATTGCCCATCTGATGGACATACGTCCGGATAACGCCCACGTAGAAAGGGATGGCGATGTGGTGACTGTAGCTCCCGAAGATGTGGCTATTGGTGAGGTGACTGTGGTGAAGCCTGGCGAGAAGATCCCCATTGACGGTAAGGTGCTGACCGGCACATCATCACTCAATACCATTGCCCTTACAGGTGAGAGCATGCCCCGCGAGGTGTGCGAGGGTGATGAGGTGGTGTCCGGATGTATCAACCTCACCGGTGTGCTGCGCATCACCACGACAAAGACATTCGGCAACAGCACCGTGGCAAAAATCATACAATTGGTGGAGAACGCCGACGAGCATAAGTCAAAGAGTGAGTCGTTTATTACACGGTTTGCGCGTGTTTACACCCCTATCGTGGTCATCGCAGCCCTGTTGCTTGCCGTGATACCGCCCATATTCTCTGCTGGTAGTTTCATGGCATCCTTCCCCACATGGCTTCACCGTGCGTTGATATTCCTTGTTGTGTCATGTCCATGCGCACTTGTCCTTAGCGTTCCTCTGACATTCTTCGGCGGATTAGGAGGAGCATCACGCAAGGGAATTCTCATCAAGGGCAGTAACTATATGGACACCTTATCTAATATAGACACCGTGGTGTTTGACAAGACCGGTACACTCACCCACGGTGAGTTTGCCGTCGAGGCGGTGCATCCTGATGAGTTTGACGAGAATGAGCTGCTTCACCTTGCCGCCCATGTGGAGCATTACACCACCCATCCCATCGGTGCCGCCCTGCGTGACGCATTCCCCAATGAGGCTACTGACGGATGTCGGATTACAGATGTTGAGGAGATAGCCGGTCATGGCATACGTGCCGTTGTAGAGGGGCGCATAGTATGCGTAGGCAACACAAAGATGATGGAAATGGTGGGAGCCAAATGGCATGACTGCCATCATATAGGTACTATCATCCATGTGGCTGTTGACGGTGTCTATTGCGGACATATCGTCATCAATGACCTCATCAAGGAGGATAGCCAGGAGGCTGTGGCAACACTCAAGCAGATAGGTGTCAGGCGTACGGTGATGCTGACAGGCGACCGTCAGGAGGTAGGACGCAACGTGGCAGAGAAGCTCGGCATTGATGAATACCATGCTGAACTGCTGCCCGCCGACAAGGTAACTTATTTAGAGAAAATGATGTCTGACGGTACCGTGGCATTCGTTGGTGACGGTATCAATGACGCGCCGGTGCTCAAGCGCGCCGACATAGGCATTGCCATGGGAGGTTTAGGCAGCGATGCCGCTATAGAGGCTGCCGACGTGGTGTTGATGGACGACAAGCCTTCTAAGATTGCCATGGCAATATCCATAGCACGACGCACTATAACCATAGCCCGTCAGAACGTATGGTTTGCCATTGGTGTAAAAGTGGCCATACTGATACTTGCCACATTCGGACTTGCCGCTATGTGGCTTGCCGTGTTCGCTGATGTGGGTGTCACGGTACTGGCGGTGCTCAATGCCATAAGGGCGTTGCGTTATAATGCGGCAACACCCTATTCCACATAGACCACAAGCCCCTTGAGATACTCTCCCTCTGGATGATAGATATTGATTGGGTGGTCTGCTGGCTGGTGTAGCTGGTGCAGGATACGCACCCTGCGGCGCGCCTGAGCTGCGGCGGTGAATACAGCGTTACGGAAATGGTCTTTCGTCACCACCTGTGAGCAGCTGAAGGTGAAGAGCACACCGCCAGGACGTATCATCTCAAAAGCCTTGGCATTAAGACGGATATAGCCCTTCAGGGCATTATGTAGCGCACCACGGTGCTTGGCAAACGCAGGTGGGTCAAGGATGATAAGGTCATATTCTCCCTCTGCGTTCTGAAGGAACTTGAAAGCATCATCACAATATGCGGTGTGGCGTTTGTCTCCCGGAAAATTCAATTCCACATTACTGTTAGTAAGGGCTATCGCCTTGGCACTGCTGTCAACACTGTGAACCAGCTCTGCCCCACCCCGCATGGCATAGAAAGAGAAGCCACCGGTGTAGCAAAACATATTGAGTACCTTACGCCCCTTGGAGTAACGCTCCAGCAACGCCCTGTTCTCCCGTTGGTCAACAAAGAAGCCCGTCTTCTGACCCTTTAGCCAGTCCACGTGAAAGCGTAACCCGTTCTCCATTGCCACATCATCTTTCTGGTTACCCACAAGGAATCCGTTTTCATTATTATCGTGTCCGGGCAGCGTTGTCTCACTCTTGTAATACACGCTGCTTATATTCAATCCCTCTATACTTATTAGGGATTGAGCTATGATATTACGAGAGACGTGCATACCAATGCTATGAGCCTGCATCACTGCCGTAGGACCATAGATATCAATCACAAGTCCCGGCAGCATGTCACCCTCACCATGCACTAAGCGGTAAGTGTTGCTGTCCTGCCGGTTGGTAAGTGCGAGAAGCTGTCTCACCCTGAACGCCTCCGTCAGGCGACTTGTCCAGAATGTGTCATCTATCTCAATGTCATGAAATGACAACACCCTGACACTTATCGTTCCCATCTGGAAATGTCCGACAGCAAGGAATGTGCCATCAGCTCCCACAACCCTTATTATGTCACCGTCAGAGATTCCCTCATCGGCATGATGAATGGCTCCAGAGAACACCCAAGGATGAAACCTTCGGAGACTCTCCTCCTTACCCCGTTTCAGATATATTGTTTTGTACATCTTATTTAGTGTTTTGCAAGATTTATAGCTATATCATTCTAATCAGGCATCCGCAAAGGTACGCCCGTCACTGAGAGTGACCAGAAGTTTGGTATATTCAGAATGGAAATCGTTTTTCAGACGGTCTAAATAACGACGACACTCCCACAGGCACATTGGAAGATCATGGAGCAGATAATTACCACAGGTCTCTGGTGTTGTGGCTGGTACCTCCGTCTGTGTGAGTATCCACTCCAGGCACTCGATGGTGAGCTGCCGCATGTCCTCAACGGTATATGTTCCGGTCATGATGATATACATGCCCGTGAGACACCCCATGGGACCTACATATACCACATTGTCCTTAACCCGCGAGTTACGGAACCATGTAGCCATCAGGTGTTCTATACTGTGCATGGCTGCCGGAGCGACTGCGGGCTCTTTATTCGGCTCTGTGATACGCAGGTCAAAGGTGGTAAATCCATTATCCTCACGCGAAACGTAGATGCCGGGCTTCAGATGTGTATGGTCGATAGTAAAACTTTGTATGACTTCCATAATTGTTGTATATGATTCAAGTTTAGCATTCGCTCAACTTAATACTTTTTCATTTTATTGTAAATAATTGAATATAATCTGCAAAGTTACACATTATTTTATTAAGCCGTATGTTATTTAACAAATAATTAGATTATCATTTTGTTTTACTGAGAAAAGTCAAGTTAAAATATGTTAAAAAATCAATGTTTCTATTGAAAGAATGAAAAAAGATACTATTTTCGCATAAACATCCGAAACACCACCTGATAGGGATACCAGACACAGATATAGGGATTTTCCTATACACAAATAGGATATTTTCCTTTGATACCATAAGAATTGTGCCTATCTTTGCAGCAGATTAATAAAAACTAAAAACACAACTATTATGAAAACAATGATTATTACCCTGCTTACGGTCATGAGTATGATGACGGTAAACGTACAAGCACAAAATGATTCTGATGTGATTATATCCCTGAAAGAATTCAGTATTTTCAACAATTGCTTCGCCGACCTTGACACAAATGGTGACCAGGTGGTGGACGCTGCAGAGGCTGCCGCCGCAACAAAGCTTTCTCTTGAGAGAGGTGGCAGAAGCAATATCATCAGCGACTATAGTTTCCTTAAGCACTTCCCCAACCTTGAGGCATACTCTGTAGGTACC
>JAGDAU010000044.1 GCA_017959365.1 Prevotella sp. | reverse complement strand
TGCTTGTCACGCTGTTGGGGATAGTTATTGAGGTGAGACCGCTACAATCTCTGAAAGCAGAATGACCTATGCTTGTCACGCTGTATGTCTGGCCTTCATATGTTACTGAGGAGGGGATAACGACATTGCCTGTATATCTATCGGTATAAGAGGAATATGAACCTCCTCTATAGGTCACGCTCAACTCTTTAATACTGTTATAAGTTACCCAGTTGTAATAGATGGTCACACCGTCATCATTTGCCACCGCAATGTCGTGAGCTGATGCGGTGCCACTTACCATACATAGAAGCATGGTGAGAAAAAAAGAAATGTAAAAATGTCTCATAGTAATAAAATAAAAAAGGACGGAACTGCTCGTTGGCTTTTCCGTTTCCTTGGTACCGCCAAGCACCGTTCCAGTAGAAAAGCACAAACAATTCACGCCCTATCCGGACATGAACCGTTGTCGCTTGTTCTCACTGGTTTGAAATTGGCGGTTTCGATGAACGAGAACAAGGACTAAAGTCCAAGTTTAATCAATAAGTCTTGAGCAGAAACGCCGAAGTAATAATTAAAATGTTAAAATACAAAATATTAAGACTCAACCACTTACCACGATACTATCCATATAACCCGTGGAAATCCATGTAATCCGTGGTTTGTTGTGGTTTGAGCCGTTCGGTGTCTCGCTGTAGTTGTTATGTCTGTTTCGTATTATAAATGTTTAAAGGGTTAGTACTATGGTCTGATATTATTCAGGGACAAAGATAAAGAATGTTATTCAAATACCCAAACAAATCGGTGATATTTTTACAAAAAAAGTCCTTTCGGCCTTATTGTCATCTTATGGTAACCTGAGTGGCTCCATAGCCAAACTCACGGAAGGAGGCATCCTGATAGTTGTAGGTCTTGTATTTATAATTCAACTCATGGATAATGGAGTGACGCAAAACGCCGTCACCCTTTCCATGAATGAATATGATCTGCTGACCCTTCTTTTTCTTGTATTCCTCCAGAGTATCATGGAAGCACTTCATCTGACGATCCAGAATGTCTTTGCTCGTAAGATGCGTGAAATCGTCTATCAGCTTATCAGCATGCAAATCAACAACTATCTTGCCATCAACAAGACGCACATTTGACAAACCAGCCTTACCACGCGGTGACGCTTTCTTTTCCTCAATGCCCACATCACCACCAATGGTAATATTCTCAACATCAAGAGGACGATTGCGAACAACCCTGTCATTCTCTATCACAGTATAGATCATGGCGTCCTCATCGAAGAAATCATTCTCACGGAAACTGTTCTTCTTGAAGAATTTCACCGGGTCAAGACGATACTCTACATAAACAGGCTGTTTTATCATAAACGGCTTGTTTTTCTTATACCCTATCAATTGGATTGCCACCTTACCCATCTCATTAATCTCATCAAGAGTAATCTCTCCGAGTGGCATCTGGGTGTTGGGCTCCACCTCGCCACTACCCTTATATGTCCATGTGGTACCAATAGCCGTCATATATGAGAAAGAGATAAAATAGTTGCAGTCGTTAATCAGAAAGATCTCATATCGTCCCTTCTGAGTTGTTCCAGGCTCCTCCAATGGCAGAAAAGCCAAAAAGACACACAACTTATCACCACCACTGCGCTCATAAACCTCTGTCTTAACAGGTTTTTCTTTCTTTAAGGCGGATGCCGATGGCGTTGCCGGAGCTGGTTGCGGCTTGGGCAGTGGCGCTGCCGGACGCTTATCAAAGGCACTGTCATCTACAACCACAACATCCTTGATATGTGCCGGGATATCAAAGCCATCCTCATCCTCCACAAGAACAATATCCTTACCGCGGAAGCCGCTGACGATACCTCCACCCGTCTCACTTACAAATCTTACTTTATCTCCTATTTTCATTTTTATATTGAATAATTCAAGTTTCGCATTCGCTCAACTTGTTAGTTTACAGTTTAATGTTTAAAGTTTAAAGTGAATTAGATTTTCTATTTGACTATTGACTATTTCTTCGTGATTATTTACTTTTTATAGGTACTCAGGCGAGCAAAGCTCGGAGTCCTATTTTCGGCATTCCGATATTCCGAGGAAATTTTCAATTTTCAATTTTCAATCTTCAATCTTCAATTTACTAAGTTCCCGTTAAACATTATCACTTTCAACATTTAACTTTTATCTTTTAACTCAATATTCAGAAACTCAATTTGGCAAGTCTCTGGCGGAGCTCCTCGACCAGTGACTTCCTTATTGCGAGTTTTATCTCACAAGTGTTGTCGTATGTCTGGCTAATGATACGCGGTGACATCTCCTTGACAATACGCATCACATCATTCATCATGGGATAAGAAAAAGAATAGGTGATCACCTCCTCCACTTGCTGAGTAACAATCCTGCTGTGAGATATGGCATCTGCTGCTGCCTCGCGATAGGCAATAATAAGACCGCTGGTACCAAGGTTGACGCCACCGTAATATCTCACAACAACTATTAATATATCCGACAATTCATTACTGTTGATCTGGCCCAATATAGGTTTTCCTGCTGTACTCGACGGCTCACCGTCATCGTTAGCACGAAATTCTGTACGGTCAGCACCGAGCATATAGGCATAACACACGTGACGGGCATCATAGTATTTCTTACGATATGCGGCTATGATGTCTTTCACCTCATCAACGGTTGACACATGATGAGCAAAGGCGAGGAACTTACTGCGTTTCTCAGAGTAGAAGCCCTCGCCTATGCTGTCGGTTATTGTCCTATATTCGTCTGTCATGACAACTTATGTATGACAAGGCCGGAGCGGAGCTTCGGCTCAAACCATGTTGCCTTTGGCGGCATAATCTTACCACTGTCGGCAATGTCCATTATCTGCTGCATTGAAACAGGATACAGAGCCAATGCGGCACGCATCTCACCACTGTCAACACGACGTTTCAACTCACCAAGGCCACGGAGTCCGCCAACGAAGTCTATGCGCTTGCTGGAACGGAGATCACCAATCTGAAGTATCTCATCAAGGATAAGACGTGACGAGATGTCAACATCCAACACTCCTATCGGGTCATTGTTGTCGTAAGTGCCGTCCTTTGCCTCAAGGCGATACCATCTGCCGTCAAGATAGAGTGAGAACTCATGCAGTTTAACTGGCTTATAAATCTCTGCACCCATGTCTTCAACGATGAAGTTTTTCTTTAACGCCTCAAGGAACTGTTCTGATGATACGCCGTTTAAGTCTTTTACAACACGATTATAGTCGAGTATCGTCAACTGACTGGCTTGGAAACAGACAGCCATAAAATAGTTGTACTCCTCATCACCCTTGTGATTGGGGTTGGCTTTCTGTTTCTCTGCACCCACAAGCGCCGCAGCAGCGCTGCGGTGATGACCGTCGGCAATATACAAGGATGGCATCTTACCGAATTCCGCTGTTATGAGCGCAATGTCAGCATCGTCGCTGACAATCCAGAACTGATGACGGAAACCGTCAATGGGAGCTATAAAATCATATTCAGGCTCGGTGGCGGCATAGCGCATGATAAGACTGTCAAGGGTGGCATTGTCGGGATATGCGAAGA
>JAGDAU010000043.1 GCA_017959365.1 Prevotella sp. | reverse complement strand
CTGTTTGAAAGAGTCGGCAGGAAGACGACGCTTTACGTATGGAGACACAAACTCAGGTGCGTCAGCCACGTAGAATGGTTTGCCCGTCTTAACAAACTCCACTACCCTGCTATCCACTGCATCGCGCTTGGGAAATGAGCAGCCTACATTATCAAGAACATATTTATATGCCTCTTTTGCAGACATCACATCCACCTTAGGCATAGGAAATGCCTTATCGCTCTTTATTTTGGGCAACCACTCCTCTGCGTTGTATTTGTCAGCCAACTGCACTCCACCATTCCAGTTGTCTATTGTAACATCTTTATTGCCATCCACAATATTGCCGTTGACGTATGCCTTTCCAAAGAGATCGGAACCAGAAGTGTTGCGTCCCGACTCTGGTTTCAGTATCCTGTACGAAATTGGTTTATCTAAGGGTGTTATCGGTCCAGGCTTAAAGTAATTGTTTATTATATTGTAGAAACTGTTATGATCACCTCCGTCAATGCTCCTGTTCCACCAGTTGAAGACAACATTATTGACAAAATTGAAGTCACCGTCCATGCCCACAGAACAGTTTCTGCTTATGTTACATGCGAAGAGATTGCGTGCAAAGAGAGTGTTATGCCCACCTATGGTGGCTCCGAAAGCATGGTTGTAAGCATCAAGAGCCTCTGAGAATATTGAGTTCTGTATGGTGATGTTGACCGTTGGCAGTTTGAGTCCGCTACCGTCAACGCCTCTGTCATACACATGCCTGTATATAGACATATTCTCATCTAATCCCCATGACGCGGAAACATGGTCTATTATGATGTTTCCTATAGCGTTGCCACCCATAGCGTCATCACGGAACGCCACATCCTGGGCACCGCGGCGGAAACGCATATATCTTATCACAACATCATGTGTATCTATAAGGAATGACTGTCCCGTGACACATATACCATCACCTGGCGCTGTCTGGCCGGCTATCGTGATGTATGGAGCCCTTATTCTGATGGGCGCCTTCAGATGTATCACACCACCCACATTAAAAACCACGATGCGTGCCCCACCCGTCTCACATGCCTCTCTGAGCGTGCCGGGACCTGAGTCTTCAAGTGATGTCACCACAATCACTTTACCGCCTCTACCTCCAGGTGTGTACATACCACCGCCCTCTGCCGTGGGGAATGCCGGTATGTCTGCCTTCAGCAGGTCGGTGGGTTCCGAGGCCCAGGGACAATACGGTCTTCCCTCTCTTGCCTGTTGCATAACCACGGGAAGAGCCTTTAGCCATGCTTTGTCAGACGCCCGTTGCATCTCATATTCCTGTTTCTCTGCTCTTTGCTTCACAGAGTCTGGTATTGTGGGGTACTGCGCCTTAAGCGGTATCATGACAGCGAGAGCCATCAATATCATGACAGCTCGAAACCTTATTATATAATTATTCATAACAGATAGATTGTTTTTGTAATTTTCGCCGCAAATTTACAATATTTTTTCTAATAACACGTATAATAATCATGAATTTTATAATTATGAGAAAAAAAATCAATGTTTGTTTCTCTATTTTCAAAAATTCATTTTACTTTTGCAGGGAATTATGTAAACACGTATTTATCAATTATTATTAACTTAAACCAAATTACATTATGAAAAAAACATTTTTGATGATTTTTGCAGCAGCAGCAATGACTATGTCTTTGGCAGCATGCGGTGGTGGCAAGGGCGATGCTCAAGCTAACAACGAGGGTGAGAACAACGGTGAGAACACCGAGGCAACAAGTGAGTCAAAAGGTGGCACAACTTTCCAAGGTGACAATTTTACCATCACATATCCCGATATTAAGAAAGAGAGTTTCTCTACCAAAACAATTATTAATGCCCAAGCTGATGACAGCAGTTGTCGTCTTGACGCCACATACAGCGACTTTGGTTGCAGGGTTGAGGAATTGAAGCAGTATGGCGACAATTACATCGGCATGATGAAGAATCAGGGCTTCACATGTGAAGATCCGAAACTCGATGGTAAGACACTCATTGTCAAGTCAACAAAAGACGGTGAGGTTAACATGCACTTCAATGTGATGAAGGAAGACAAAATCGGTGTCACGGGCAGCTTCACATATAAGGAAGACAAGCCTGAACTGGCAAAGTATTTTGATGAAATCATAAAGTCTATCACGTTCAAATAAGCCTTTATGACTCCGCAAGAGATAAGAAATGAGAAACTGGCGGCGACTCTAAAGACAAATTTAGAGCGTCGCCATTTTGAGGTGCACTACTGCAAGACAAGCAGTGACATCCGTAACAAGGTGGCTGAGCTGATGCCAGAGGGCAGCAGTGTCAGCTGGGGAGGTTCCATGAGCATACGCGACACAGGTGTGACAGCCATGCTCAAGGAGTCTGGCAAGTACAGAATCTACGACCGTGATGACGTCACGACCAACGAGGATAAGGTCGCTATATACCGTAAGGCTTTCGAGTGTGACTTCTATCTTGCAAGTGTCAATGGTATAAGCGAGGATGGTGAGATGGTCAACATCGATGGCAACGGCAATCGTGTGGCGGCTATCACATGGGGACCGGCAAAGGTTATCCTCATCGTTGGACTCCATAAGGTAAGCAAAGACCTGCCATCGGCTATCAGCAGGGCACGCGGTACGGCTGCACCGGTCAACATGGCGCGCTTCGACCTGCACACACCCTGTCAGACTGACGGCACCTGCCACGACTGCCTGTCAAAAGAGAGTATCTGTAACTATATAAGTATCATGAGAATGTCTCACCCGGCAGGCAGACACATCGTAATCCTGACCGACGAACAGGTGGGATATTAAACACATAAACACCAGAGTGCTCGGCGGTTTACCCGCCGAGGTCACTCAAAACACAAAGACACTAATATATTTACGATTGGACTATTTAAAATTTACGATTTATTAGTTTAGCCATTGAGAATCAAAGCTATCTAACACAAAACAT
>JAGDAU010000042.1 GCA_017959365.1 Prevotella sp. | reverse complement strand
ATGTTTTGTGTTTTATGTTAAATAGTTCCCGTTAACGTTAACGTTCCCGTTGAAATCAGTTCCCGTTGGAACAGTTCCCGTTCCCGTTAACGTTCCCGTTGAAATCAGTTCCCGTTGAAACAGTTCCCGTTCCCGTTAACGTTCCCGTTGGAACAGTTCCCGTTGGATTATCATTCACCGGTCTCTGACCGGTGAATGATAATCCTCTTACCACAGTCCTCGGGAAGGAGTTTCGTCTTTGCCTCCTTACCGTCATACCACACCTCTACGGTTACACCGTCGTGAGCATGAAGCTTAAACCTGACGGGAATGTCCTTTGGCCATGCCGGAAGCAGATAGATGGTGTCGCCCACCTCCTGCATAAGCATCTCCTGCAAGCCTATCATCGCCGTACCACCCCAGTTGTGGTCGGGGGTCCAGTCATGACCAGGACCCCAAAACGCCGGGAAGCGGTGGGGAGCGGCTGTCAGTGTCTTATTGGTCAATTCCCATGCCTCATCGGTGATACCAAGGCAGGCAGCCCAGATATTATGCTGTTCCCAGCCAGCCCATCCCTTAAACTTATTCACATAAGGGTCGTAACGCCATGTGTCTAACGCCACGTCAATAGAATCCCTGCCAACACCATACACACGCCACGGGAAGACGGCATACAGCATCGGGGCCTCGGTGTTGTTGACACGCTCCCATAGGCGTGCCGGAGCTATCACACGATGACCGTCAACATCACGGAAAGGAATGTCGGGAATACGCGTCAGCAGTTGGCGGTAATGGGCAGTCTTAGTGGTGTCTGCTCCCGTCCGCTCCAGATAGTCTATAAGGTGTTGTGTGACATATCGCAGCCCAGCCACAGTGGATGACGGATTATATGCCATCTTAAACGTCTCACATGCCGAACCCGGATATATCACCAGTTTGCCATTGCCGTCAAGCTCCTTACGTCCTCTCTGACGTGCCAGCATACGGTAATGCTCATCAAAGAAATCAACAGAAGAACATATCAGATCCTCATACCTGCTGATATCCACGCCACCATAGCTATGAGCGTCAAGAGCCATCTGACAGAACTCAAGCACTGTGTCCCAGGTGTACTCCAACCATGCGTTGTACTCTACGCCCGGGTCGAAATATGCCGGTCGCTTCTTGCCATACTCATCATATTCCGGCAGTCCGAAATTCTCTATCTGCTCATTGAAATTGGCGCCACCGTGGTTCCAATAGCGGCGTGACCGTAACTTGGCTATGGAAAGGATATTATTATAGAAGTCCAACTGCGGAAGGAGAAGGTCATAATCACCGCTCTTGAGCATGGGCCAATAGACGAGACGCTGGTTCTGAGCTGTATGCGTACCACCGCCCCAACGACGGTAGTCGGGGGTGAAGGCGTAAGTAGTGTCAACATATACGGGGTCGAAGGTAAACAGTCCGCCATTGAACTTTGTAGGCCACCCTTCACTGATGTTGTTACATCCCAGCATATAGCGGAAAAGAGTATAGTTACGGGTCATCTCGCTTCCTCTGCCCTCAGCCTCTATATAACTGCGTTTCCAGAAGTCATGCCACCAGCGTAAGGTCTTTTTTTTGTCTGCGGCGGTGTTGATTGTTTTCTCGATGTCTGACAGCTTCGTCCTCAGCGCATCCCTACCCTGCTGGGTGTCGGCTAAGGAGATTGTGAGGTATGCCCAGTTGGTGGGACGCTCGTATGCCAGCCACCATGCCCTATAATCCGTAGAGGCATAAGCACTGTCACGCTGGATGTCGATATAATGGAACCCCGGAGCGCTGATGCTGCCTCCGATGACATTGTTGCGCAAGGGGTTGAAGATACTGTCACGCACATCACCTAACTGCTGCTGCCATGCCGTGGCATCCACCACCGTTGAGTCGGTATTCTCATGACAGAAAAACAGCCGGTAGTCAGCCGCCTCCACATAGTCGGCACGAGTCTGAGTGCCCTTAGGCACCCCAAACTTATATGATGTCTGGAAACTCTCTTTCTTACTGATGTCACGGTTGCGGTAGCGCCACGACTGGTATTCCACGTCTATGCCCACCCTCGTCTTGCTGCTCATCTCTACATGAACCACCGGCTTATATGCGTCAACCCAGATGTCTATGGTTTTCTTGCCATCGGTAACGCTGACATAGCCGTCATTAACCTTCAGGGTCTGCGTAAAGCCCTGAGCCGCGAATTTTTCGCTCATGGCAATCTTTATCCTGCCCATCTTGAGCAGGCTGTTCAACTCATCGAAGCACCCGCTGCGAGCGATATAGAAATACAGGTCGCCACGCTCCACCCATACGTTAAGGCCCACACCCGAACCGCCACACGGCATACTGCCTGCGGAATTGTCGCTCTGGCTATGCCATACATAATCCTTCGGCTGCGCAACAGCCGTCAGCGACACGCAAAATGTAAGCAATAATATCAGATACCTCATTATTTAAAACTTACATTGTCTAAACTCAGGTTTCCCATCTTGCCCGTTACTTTTATGTTCTCATCAGAGACGTTAAACTTACAGTCCCTGAGGGTGATATCACTTACGTTCTCGGTGTCAGTGAACCCCACCACCATAACGCCGTATTTTGACTTGTTGCACGTGACATTCTGCATCCACACGTTCATCACAACAGGCTTATAGCCACGACAGCACTGCTCCTTGGGGTCATAGTCGAGGTTTACCTTCAGCACAGATTCCTTACACTGACCAACGGTGCAGTCTCGCACAAAGATATTCTCTATCACTCCACCACGGCACGAGTTGGTTTTGATACGGATTACACGGTCAAGTTTTGGACTGTCCATACGGCAGTTCTCAACAAGCACGTTACGGCAACCGCCGGACACCTCGCTGCCTACGACCACGGCACCGTGACCATCCTCCATCTCGCAGTTTCTGACAATCATATTCTGTGTCGGACGAGCCCACCGTCTGCCGTCAGCATTACGGCCAGCCTTGATGGCTATGCAGTCGTCGCCTGTATGGAAACGGCAACCCTCTATGAGGATGTATTCGCATGATTCCGGATCGCAGCCGTCGCCATTGGGTCCCTCGTTCCACACGGTGACATTCCTGAGTATAATGTTCTTCGACAGCAAAGGATGGATGACCCAGAAGGGCGAGTCTATCACCTTGACATCCTCAAGTATGATGCCCTCACACTGATAGAAATTTATCAGCTGCGGACGAAGGCCCTCACCACTGCCAAAGACACGCTGCTCTGCCGGCACACCGTCCTCAGCCATCTTGAGAAGGCGGTCACGGCTGCCCTGACGTGCGTTCTCCATGCCGTCATGCCAACCCCACCAGTCATAGCCGGTCATACCCCACCATGTCTCCTTGGATCCGTTACCATCTATCACGCCTTTGCCCTTAATGCCTATATTGCGGCTGTGGGATGCGTAGATGAGAGGCTGATAGTTTATGCAGTCAACACCCTCCCAACGGGTCATCACGTTAGGATAAAGGGATGTGTCGAAAGCAAAACGCAGTGTGGCTCCTTCCTCTAAACAGATGCACACATTATCTTTCAGCGTCAGGGCGCCCGTCAGCCATAGTCCTGCCGGCACCACAACCTTACCTCCACCATCGGCGCTACAACGGTCGATGGCTTTCTGTATGGCTTTCTGGTTTTTCCTGCCATTATCTTTCTGAGATGCCCCATATTTGGTTATCAGATATACGCGTTCCGCAAACTGAGGCTCTTGGATGTTAGCCAAGATGTCTGCATATAAACTATCCCACTGCTGCTGAGCGTATGATGACACAACAGAAACAACAAAGATTGCCGCCAAAAGAATTTTTCTCATTAGATGTCTTATTAAAGTTTCGCATTCGCTCAACTTATTAGTTTAATGTTTAATGTTGAAAGTTGAAAGTGATATAGATTTTCCCAACGGGAACGTTAACGGGAACGGGAACCAAGTGCCGTATGCCACTCCCCTCCCTTCTAAGGGGAGGGGAAGAGGGGGGCAAAAATTTCAGCATCAAATGTAATTCACTTTCAACTTTCAACTTTCAACTGTCAACTCTCAACTCAACTGAAGCATGCTTCAGATTGAGTTATTTAACTTTCAGCAGAACAGCCCCATCGCGAGCGTGATACTCTGGGCTGTAGGCACACTGTGCGGTGCACACACCTGTCTGGTAGGTGCCTGCCTTGTCGATGAAATACTCGCTCTCGATGACATGGATGCCCTTTGCCATACGGTCGAAGAAATAAGAGGTGGCATTGTCCTTAGGCGCTGTGTAGTAGCCGCGACGATAACCGCTGAGCTGGTTCTGAGGCTCCATACATGCCGCACGCTTATCATCAACCTGCACGAAGTCGTAGTCACGCTCCGCTTCTATGGTAATCCTGACCAGTACCCTGTCGCCGACCTTCAACTCCGACACCGTCTTGTCGGTCATCTGCTTGTCGGTGGTAAGGACAAAGAACTCACGCTTAACCTTCAGGCCGGCGCTCTGGTCCTTGATCTCTGTCTGCTTCTGCATAAACTGTGCATACAAAGCTCCCCATGAGATGTCGCTATTGTCGCCTTTCTCTATCCTCATGGTCTTCATGCCACTGCCCTGCTCCGCCTTCTTAACGTAGCCGAGTCCCTCTGTAGCGTCACCCATGTCAAGCTGTCTGCCGTCAAGGATAAAACGTGTCACCGGCTGACTCTCACGTCCAAGACGCAAGGGGTCTGTATGTCCGCCAGGCATCAGGAAGGCATAAACAGCATTGACGCTGTTGATGGGAGTATCCCACTGCTGTGTGCGCTTCTGCTGCAGTATCCACCTCTGCATCTCAGTTATCGTCACAGAGTCCTCAGGTGTTATTCTCTTCATCGCCTCAATGACAGCCACCTGGGTAGGGATCTTATAGTCACACCATGAGTAGGAGGCGCGGTGAGTGTCGTAGTAACGGCCCATATCCTCTTTATAGACCGTCCACTCCTTCATGCTCTGCACATACTCACGGGCAACCTGTTGCATGGAATCGACATCCACCTTGTCATACTGTTTCTCTGTGGCTCCGAAGAGTATCGTTGCCACGATAGCCTTACGGCGGATATCTCTCTGCACACCCTCGTCCATCAGCACCTTCAACAGGTAGGCGTTGTTCTTACGCGCGTCAGAGTCGCACTTGCGACCGGAGAGGCTAATGCTGTAGAGATAGTCTATCTCCGTACCGTAGAGTGACGGTTTTTCACCCTTCTTCTCCAGCTCCTTCATTATCTTCACCCTACGGGCAATAACTTTATCCATGTAGTCGAAGCCACGCTCATACTCTTTCTCTATCGACAGCCTGCCACCGGTCATGGTCTTCAGGCGTGTAAGGGTCTGGATAAGGCACATCGTGACATATTCATTGCCCTTCATACCCTTCCACCAGCTCCATGAGCCATCGCTGTTCTGGAGGTCGCGCAGCGTCTTGATGCTGTTGTTCAACTTGGCATTCAGCTTACTGGTGTTGAAATAGTCGATGAGCAGTGCCTTCTGGGCCTCCTCTGACGAAGCGTCCATAACCCACGGAGTCTCATTGACCACTATCTCCTTAAGTTCCTGGTTCTTGTTAAGATGGCTGGTGAGCGATCCCTCTCCGCCTTTCTCACTTGCCCATTTGCTTACCGTCTGCCCGATCTTCGGAGAGAGGTTCATCATCTGTGAGGCAATAGTGTTGGCGTAGTATGCCGCCATATTGCATATCGCGCAGTTGTCGTTGACATCGCCTATGGATGGCAGTGCCTGAACCATCAGCCATGCGGGATTCTCCGTAAACTCAATGGTCAGCTTGTTGTCCGGGCTGTCAACATCAAAGAGTTTCTGTAAGTCAGCCTCAAAGGTCTGGGTATTGATCATGGTAAACGGCAGTGTGTTGGTTACCATCTCCTTCTCCGGCAGGATAGGCAGGAAATGCTGCTCACCATCGCTGAAGCCCTTACCCGTAGCGACAATCTTACATATCATTACAGTACTCATCTTGTTATACAACTGGCTCGTCTCTGTCATATCCAACGGGAAGGTGGCTGACGCTGTGGAGTTGGCAGCAACGGAGAACGGCACCTTCTGTGTCACCACCACCTTGTTGGTCTCGGGGTCGATAATCTGCATCTCAGCCGTACCACTGACGGGCTTCTCAGAACTGTTGAAGAGACGTGTCGTGATACGCGCGTCATCACCCATGCGGAGGAAGCGTGGCATATTAGGCTGAACCATGACAACCTTCTTAGCCACAGCCTCACCCGTGAGACGGCCGATATTCATATCCCTATCATGGGCAAGGCTGATGACCTTCCATGTCGTTACGCTCTCGGGCAAGGTGAAGGTAAGCTCTGCAACGCCCTTGCTGTCGGTATAGACATTGGTGAGGAACGCCGCCGTCTCATTGAAATTCTCACGCACAGAGACAGAGGCAGCATTGGCGTCAGCAGGCTCATCGCCACCCTCAGCGGCGCGTTTGGGAGCAATGCCATAGCCTACGACCACTGGTTCCTCGTCATACGATGCCACAGCAGACTCTAAGGCGTAATACTCTTCTGTTTCTGCTTTCTTCTCAAAGGACAAGGAGCGGCCACCGGCACTATTCATAGCCCTCCTGCGGACTGCGCCACCCCGCATTACGTCGTATTCGTACATATCCGGTCCCATGAAATTGATAATGTCAGCATCAAACTTGGTGTATTCCATCAGTTTGACTTCCAAATCCTTTTGATAGTATTGAGCACTTAACGACAGACTATAGAAATGTGTCTCACACCAGTTTACCGAATACACATTATTTGTGAACGTCACTCTGCCTGTGAGATTGTGACCCACAAGCTGGTCAAGAGACTTATCGTAGATAGTTGTAATGATATTAGCCGACGACGGACTGTTGTCAGGATTTGCCACTTTCAGTTTCCATGTCTCTTTCTGGCCGGGTGTCAGCTTATCACGGAATGTCACCCACTCCATCTTAAGACTCTTGTCGGGCATGGGACGCTCTAATATAATAGTGTGATGATACAACTTACCGTCTTTCACCCATGCGTAACCTACAGATAAACCGTCAACATACTCCTCCTTATAGTTGAACTCACGCTTATACATAGAGTTGGAGATGTCAAACGTGCCGGTCTCTATCACCTTATTGTCAGCCACAAGACTATAGTACACCTTGACATTCTCGTCAGAGGAACCTAATTGCACATATACGGGTCTGCCGTCATCAGGGAATTTCTCCTCTGACACATAGAACCAGTCATCGGTATCCTCAAACGGACGGGGGTCATCAAGGGAGAAGAGTGTGAACTTATGAGTCACGGTATCGCCGTCGCACACAGCCGTTATCTTATGCTTGCCAGAGGCTATATGCGGTAATATAATATCGGTGTTAGGCTTGGCGTCTGTCATGGGTCCGTCATCGATGGAATACGCCACCTTACCATCCACCGGCTCACCAGCGGCATTACGCAACAGTATTACCAGAGGCGACATCTTTTTACTCTGCTCAATCTCGTTAGGGAAGGATATGGACAGGGCTTTCTCCTTATTGCTTACCGGCAGGCTGATGCTGCCAGTGCGTGTCTCTCCCGCCATGTCTGTGACATTGGCATTGGCAATAATGTCATAGAATCTGGCATAGTAGTAGTCGTCATCATCTTCATCCTCTGGCAGACACATTGGCATGGTGACATAGAAGGCACCCTCATCGTCGGTGGCTATAGTGTCGGAGAGAAGCAGCTGACCGCTTCTGCCATTGCTCCACCATAGGCACTGTCTGCGATTGACTGTATAAGCCACCTTAGCATTCTGCACCGGCATGCCGGCATAGCTCTTGGCAATACCCTTAACCCTTATGGTATCGCCATTCTTGTATTTATCCTTGTATTTCTCAAACTCTACATAGAAGGTAGGACGCTTATACTCCTCCACGCTGATGCTGCGACTACACTCATCACGCTGGCCCACCGCCTTGACGGTGTATCTTCCAGTCAGTCCGCCGGATGGAATGGTGAGATCGGCAGCAGCCACACCATAGTCATCCGTTATCGCCTCTTTAGTGACTACGGTCTGGTAATTAGCGTCAACGAGTGTGAATTTCACTTTCACGCCACCCATCGTCTTGGACGTTAGTCTGCGGTCATTGCTCTGATAGAAGACGGCTGACGCATGTACCTCCTGCCCAGGGCGATAAATGCTGCGGTCGGTGAAGATCATGCTCTCAATATCCGTCGTCTCTCTTGCATCATGTCCATAGAAAGTGCTTCTCAGCTCACGCTCCGGCAGTCCGGTGTCACCATCGGCACTGGCATATACCATATCCAATTTGTCTTCTTTGGTGTATGTGTACAGCGCCTCGCCAGAGGCATCTGTCACCACCGTAGCCTCATGAGCCACCTCGCCATCCTCATATTCTCTCAGGCGCAACTTCACACCAGCCTTCGGCTGACCTGTCTTAGTGTCAACGGCTATGTACCTTACTGTCTTGTTTGGCAGTTCCTCGTTGAACACAAACAGCTGACTGACATACAACAGGTCGTATTCGACATCTATACGGCTGTCATCGGTATATGCCTTAATTAAATAGATACCATTGGGCAGACCCTGCAACTTTATCTTCCGCAAAGAAGACTCTTCCCACTCCTTCTGGGCACTGAAATCCTCCTCTAAATGAATCACCGGTGCTCCGTCCACTAAGCGCAGTACTTTCTTCAGCTCATCATCGTCGTTGAGTTTCAGTCTGTCGCTGCCCTTAGCTTTAAGGCGCAAAACATCAACATACACCTTCTTGACATTCCTTACGTCATAGAGCTCAACCCTCAACGAATCGCCCTGATAAGCAATCTCACCATCGAAACGCATCCTATATCCAGGACGGGTAAGGTCATTACGGTCATTACGCAGATAATTGGTGATATTGTAGTGTCCCCAACGGTTTAACACATTATCTATATACGCTACCTTATCCGCCGTTTTGTCATATCTCTCATTAAAGTATTTATACCTTACTACGGCTACTAAAGCAGCCTCCTCCAAGTCTGAATAGACAGCCATCAGGGAGTCCATCTTTCCGGCTACCACCTGCCGGGAGTCACGTGAGTATGTGTGCTGCATCTCCTGTTCCAAGGAGTGGAGAGCGGCAAGACAGGCACCACGGCGGTTGCCATGCCTGGAGAATGTCTCTGACGCCTTCTTCCATCCACCGGTCTCGTAGGCGATGACGTTGAGCATCGTCTCACCAAAGACAGCCTTATCCTCACCTTTATCTATCAATGGCAGATAGGGTTTCTGCTTGGTTTTGAAAAGGTCTTCAGGATGGCTCATCGCCATATCATAATACTCCTTACTGCGCGCTGTGTGGTCCGGCAACTGATAGCAGCTCTCATACACCTTACCAAGCGCCACCTCATAGATGGCAGCAAGCACATTGTCGGTATTGCGGGCCTTCAGCTCCGTTGCCTCAAGACGCTTCACCTCTGGTATCAATGAGTCTGGCGCCAATTGTGTCATCAGCGATGAATACAACAGCTGAGCCTTTGCCAGATGACCGTACTCTTTCTTGTTGGCGGCAACAGTGACAATCTTCTCAAGGACCGTCATCTGTGTCTTTGGCAAGTCTTTCTTACTGGCCACCTCATACTCCTGCCATAACGTCTCGATATTCTGTGACATTCCCACAATGGGGAAAAACATCAACAATGCAAATAATAATAAAAATGTCTTTTTCATAACAAAAGCTTTATAGTTTCAGCAAAAGTAGTGAATTATCTTATATTATTGAAAAAAAATGCGCATTATTTTTATAATATTAAATATTTTTTGTATCTTCGCACCAAATTATGAAGTGTGAGGCTTATAAAAGCATTAAACACCACATTTGCAATATAGAAAAGGAGTTTAAAAAACAACGATATTTAAAAATATAATTTAAAGATTTTTATTGCAATGAAAGAAATCGAACTGAAGTACGGCTGCAACCCCAACCAAAAGCCATCGAGAATTTACATGAGTAACGGTAAAGACCTGCCTTTAGAGGTTATCAACGGCAGACCAGGGTATATTAATTTCCTTGACGCCCTGAACTCATGGCAATTGGTGAAGGAGCTGAAAGCGGCAACAGGACTACCCGCGGCAGCATCATTCAAACATGTGTCACCGGCGGGAGCAGCGGTAGGACTGCCATTGAGCGACACGCTGAAGAAGATTTATTTCGTTGACGATGTGAAGCTGCCGCTGACACCTATAGCATGTGCTTATGCACGTGCCCGCGGTGCCGACAGAATGAGCTCGTATGGCGATTTTGTGGCTCTCAGCGACACATGTGACGCTGCCACCGCTACACTGATAAAAAGGGAGGTCAGCGACGGAGTGATAGCACCTGACTATACCCCTGAGGCAATAGAGATACTCAAGGCAAAACGCAAAGGCACATATAACGTGATAAAAATAAACCCTGACTACGTGCCGGAGCAGGTGGAGACGAAACAGGTGTTTGGAGTAACTTTTGAGCAGGGACGCAACGAGGTTAAGCTTGATGACGCGGCTCTCTTTGAAAACATACCCACACAAAACAAGACATTCAGCGAGGAGGCACGACGTGACCTAATCATTGCACTTATAACACTCAAATACACCCAGAGCAACTCGGTATGCTACGTGAAGGACGGTCAGGCCATAGGCATCGGTGCCGGACAGCAGAGCCGAATCCATTGCACCCGTCTGGCAGGCAACAAGGCTGATATATGGTGGCTGCGCCAAAATCCCAAAGTGATGGCACTGCCGTTTAAGGAAGGCATACGACGCGCCGACCGTGACAACACCATTGATGTGTATATCAGTGACGAGTATGATGATGTGCTGCGTGACGGCACTTGGCAGAACCTCTTCACCGAGCAGCCGAAGCCCCTTACCATAGAGGAGAAAAAAGCCTGGATAGCACAAAACAGTGGCGTAGCGCTTGGCAGCGACGCCTTCTTCCCCTTCGGTGACAATATAGAACGCGCACACAAGAGCGGCGTGGAATATATAGCCCAGGCAGGCGGTTCCGTCAGGGATGACAACGTGATAGAGACCTGCGACAAATACGGCATCGCCATGGCATTCACAGGAGTAAGGCTGTTCCACCATTGATATTGTGTGTTGTGTGTTGTGTGTTTTTATGTTGTGTGTTTTGTGTTGTGTGTTAAATAGTTTTGGCTCTCAATAGCAAATCATATCAATAGTCAATAGCTAAATCGTCAAATCGTAAATATAAATGAGTGACTTAATAGATGATATCATCGCCGGTGGCGGTATGGTTTTCAAAAAAGCCCGGAAGGAAGAAGATAACGACAAGGTGAAGACCAAAGCCAAAAAGAAAAAATACATCACCGGTGCTCACGGTAGCGGCAGCGCACGCCAAAAGGCAAAATACCGTCAGCAGCGGGCAAACAGAAGGAAAAAATAATTATACAACATTTTAAAATCAATTCAATTATGAAAAAACTATTAACATTATGTCTCGTTCTCTTCGCTACTGTCAGCATGCAGGCTCAGAGCATTGTAGGACAGTGGGCTACAATTTTGGAGGAAGGCGAGCAGAACGTCGCTTTACTCTTGGGGTTTGACAGCAACAAAGATGCTATCATGAAAATCCTTATTGAGATGTACGACAAGGAATTGGGTACTATGAATTTTAGTGTTACCGTAGAGGGTAAGTACAAGGTAAAAGGTGACCAACTGACCCTTATGCTCAACAAGGACAAGGTGGACGTAGAGGTAGGAGAAATTGAGTGGTCTGCCGAGATGCAGAAAGCCATCGATGAGAACCCTGCCACAGCAGACATGATCATCAACATGATGAAGGCTGAGATGGACAAGGAGAAGAACACTTTCGTCGAGGATTTTGACAAGAAAGAGGAGATGACCATCATCAGCGTCACAGACACTGAACTCATTCTCAACTCCGGTGATGAGAACATGACCTTCAAGAAGTTTGAGAATTAAAACATCTGCAAAAGTACAGAAATCATAACTTATTCAAGTTTCGCATTAGCTCAACTTTTTAGGTTATAAGGTTTTAGGCTTTAAATATATAAGGTGAAGCTTGCGAAAGTTGAGTAACTTTGTATTTTGCGCCGCCCATGGGCGGCGCAAAAGTTTTTTACATTCCGGTCACCGTTTTATGTAAAATATCGCAGTCTGAGGGTACCATTTTATGTAAAATATCGCATTCTGCAGATGAATGGAGTCTGCAGATAGGAATATAAACTTTCAGCAAAGTTACGCTTTAAAGACAACAGCGGGAGCGTCACCATTTATTGGCGCTCCCGCCGTTTGTGATATTCTATTGATTCCTTTGTGGATGTTATTTATTCATTTCATCTACTTTGCGATAGAACATATAACACTTCTGATTGTTACCTGCATCTATTACGGCAAGTACTTCCATTGCTTTTGTGAAACCGATGGAGTTTTCACGGATAATGTCCGTAACCTCTTCAATTGTCTTTTCTTCTTTCACTTTTTCAGTGGTACGAATAATCGTCTCGCTGCTCACTTGTACGAGTCCACCAAGATATTGACTCACCAGCCTTTGACTCTTAACTTGGGCTATGCGGTTGGTGGCAGATTCCGATGCTGAGTTTCGCACATGAACAACCGACAAGAGGTAGTTGTTTTCGTAATCAGAAACAACCTTTACTCCTT
>JAGDAU010000041.1 GCA_017959365.1 Prevotella sp. | reverse complement strand
GGTGGCTCATTGGTGATGCCCTCCATCTCTCCGAGGAAGAAGCTGGGGTGAGGAGGCTGGTTATAGCCTACACACTGCCATGTCATGCCGTTGCGATACTCGTGGTCATACCACAGAGAGGTAATAGCATGTGGAGAAGGATAGTTGGACATATAGATGCGAAGAGAGCTATTTCCCTGACGGATAACAAGTTCCTCACGCCAGTCACCAATAATATCACCTAAGAAACTGGGATTGTTCTTTGATGAATTATTAAGATTACCATAACCGCCCCAGCAGCGACTGTTCGTATATGATCTGTTGGTACCGACCTCTTTCTGTCCCGGTGCCTTATATACATAAGGTGAGCGCTCCTGGGCTCCCGGTGAGTCCATACACTCATCAAGCAGGTCACCATCCCAGTATATGCGCATGTTCATATAGTCATCGTTGGACATGTTCATGCCAGTAATGTTCTTGTCGGCCACAAGACTGATGACATCATAGCCGAAGGTATTGCCGATAGCACCAGGATAGGTATTCTGGAAGTTACCCGCCATACAGCGTCCGTTGTCGCCACCTGAGCCGGTAGTATAACGCAGCGTGGATGTCATGCCATCGGTGTAGGCTATACCAGGCACAGTAGAATTCTCAAGACAGACAAACTGCTCCAGACCCCAGCGATATGGGTCAAGGTCACCGCAATGCTGGGCATCACCATGACCGAAGCCGGTGGTAGAGAGGCCGTAGCCGTTGTCATCAATTATCATAGAACCGAAAACAATCTCGTCACGACCGTCCATATCAACATCGGCAATGGCAAAGTTGTGGAAGCCGTTGCCAAACCAAGGTGAACGAGAGTCATAGCAGTTCCAGCGCCATATCTGAGTCAACTCGTGAGTGGTAGGATTTACATTCAGTGCGCAGAACTTATGGCGGGTGTAGCAGCCACGACCAAGGAAAATACTTGGGTTACGGCCATCAAGATACGGTGCACCGAAATAGTGCTTGCATGCGCGGTGACCTGTGTCACTGGTGCCCCATACAGTCGCGTAGTTACTCTCACCCTGCTCATAGCGTGGAAGCGGATAAGCCATTGGAGTCCAGTTATCTGAACCATCCCATCCATAAGGCTCACCGGTTGTACCATTTATATATAAAAGATATTCGTTACCTTCCTTGGTATATTCATCACGGGGAGCATAGTAGTCCATGTTGCCGATTTTGATAGTCTTACCTGTTGCCGTATGGATAATCATGTTATCCGCACCACGCATAAGTGCCTCAGCCTTGCCGTCACCGTCCCAGTCATACAGTATCAGGTCAAACTGCTCATCAGGACCAGCCATCATGTTGGGGCCCATATCAATCCACCACAGACGAGTGCCATCCATCTTGTAACACTCATGCAGGTTGAAGGTCGTGGTATTGTCTGATATATTCAGTCCGCTATCATTACGACGCTTAACAACGAACTCCATTTCACCGTCACCGTCAACATCTGCTACAGAGCAGTCATTCAGTGAATATTGGCTATTAACGTCGGCACCGTTACGGTTGACAACAGGCTTTACCGGAATATCCCAGTACATGTGCGACCAAGGCTTCACTTCAGCAGAAGCCAAATCCGCGCGTTCCGTGCCTTTAACAACAGGTATCACCTTATAGGTACTGGTTGCTGTACCTTCGGTATCCTGGTAATTACAAACGCTCAATGGCTCGCTGTTGAGCTTCGTTCCATTGCGATAGAGATTGTACTTCGTGTCATAATAATCTGCAGGCAACTTACGCCAGCTGACAAACATACCTGCGGAATAGGTGCCATAAGATCCGTCAACACCATCTTTGTCATTGGACGGAATAGCCACCAAACCACGGGTCAGCTTGTCTGTGACACGCTGAGCTCCTGCCGAGAGCGACATCATCGCCAATAGCAGGAAGGTGAATAGATGTTTTACTTTCATGTTTCTGTTAGTTATTATTGAATGTTCTTTTGTTTAGAAATTATGCGCTATGAATTCTTGCTTCACTGTGTTATGCAAGCGTCACAGAGTGCCAAGCGGAGTGGTTCTGAAACATTACCAAGCGTTGGTAATTGAGTTACCAAGCCTTGGTAATGCGGTTACCAAGCCTTGGTAATCAGTTTACCAGCCTTTGGTAATCATCTTACTCGGCTTTAAACTCTCTTCACACATTGCTTATCTTCAGCGGTACTCAGGCGAGGAAAGTCCAGAGCTGGGCGTTTATCTACTTGAGACTGTTGAATTATGCATTATAAATCAGTTTCCGTCAGGCTTAGTAGAGTCGTGATAGATGGACTGAGGCCAATAGAACTGTTGCCAATCATCAGGCTGTGAAGGCGAGAAATCCTGCCAACCCGGACGCAGATACTGCGTCAAAGGAGACTGAAGCTCCTTGAGTCCCATCACAATGCACTTTGACACCTCGTAGGCTCCAAAGGGATTGAAATGGGTATTGTCAGCAAACTCCCTATCCTGCCAGGAGAATGAGCCGAGTGGATAATGCACAAGGAGGTGCTTGGAACCTTCCACTCCCATTGCCTCAAAGAGCACCTTGGTCATGGCATTAAGGTCTATGAGCGGTACATTCTCGCGCTCTGCCACAGCACGCATAGCAGCAGGGAAGTCGCCGTGAGTATTGCGCAGAGTGCCGTCCTTCTCAAAGAAGCGGCGCACTGTGGGAGTACAAAAGATGATGTTGCCACCCTTGGCACGTACCATATCCACGAATTTCTTCAGGTTGACGGTGTAGTGATACCAAGCTCCTGTGCCGGGTCCCTTTTCCTTCTCATCATTATGTCCGAACTCACAGAACACATAGTCACCGGACTTCATGCATGAGAGGATTTTCTCCAAACGGTTCTGTGCAATGAAAGTATTTGCCGTCAGACCGCTCTCACCGTAATTGGCAACGCAGACCTTATCGCTGAACCAAACTGGGAACATCTGTCCCCATGATGCCCAGGGCTCACGACCCTGGTCAACAACGGTGCTATTACCACAAAGAAAGAGAGTTACGGCAGTGGTGTCGGGCTCTATCGTTATGCTCTGTACGCATGGATTACCACCATTAACCTCTATCGTCAGACTGTCATCCCACGAGAATGAACCCACCTCACCGGGCTTAATCTTTACAACGGAGGCAGCTTTCTGCTTGCCCCCGAAATCATAAGCTGGGATATTGACACTGCGCTTGTTTACCAAAAAGGAGCATGTCTTCATCTCTCCCTTACGCGTCAGCACCTTGTGCTCCATGAGGCGACGATTCTCTGCACGCAGGCAGGACTCACCCGCATGTTTCTTACTACCTACGACAACGGTGACACGATAATTGCCGTCGGTCACAGGGACTGAGAGGTAGTAGGGGTATGAGAGACGTTTT
>JAGDAU010000040.1 GCA_017959365.1 Prevotella sp. | reverse complement strand
CGTAATCAAAGTGTTTTACCTTGTCCCGTCTCCCACAAAGAGAGACGGGTTCAAGAGTGCTTATTTTATTACTTTCTTTCCATTCTGTATCACGATGCCCTTATAGCTGCGACCGACACGTTGACCGGCAACATTATACATCGGCTTAGAATCATCCAATATCAAATTGTCAATTTGCTGAATGCTATCAATGCCAGTATCTATAACATCGTCAAACGCCATCTTTACAGTGCGTGCATTACCTGTCTGGTCATACACCTCACTCCTGTCAAGCTGCAGGTAAGCACGGTTGGCGGCAATGTTGCCTGCCTCGCTCAGTGTGTACCAGTCAACACCATGCTTGCCGTTGGCGAGGATGAAGTTAATGACAGCACCGTCATTCTCCTCTGGAGTGATATATGTCGGCTCTATGACACCAACCATCTTATTGGTTGTGATTTCTGCCGGAGCTGCGGTGGTGTTTACGGTAAATGAACCCGACTTCTCGCCCTTGAGCATAAGACCTGTAGTGGCTGGTGCTGAATCAACAGCTGTCATGGTGAGTTTCAGCTCGCTGCCGTTTATCTCACTGCCCTCACATACGTATGCGGTGAGACCAGAGCCGGCGAAGTCGAGGTTATACTCACTGGCGTAGGTCATGATGCCTGCGCTGTTCATCTGGATAGTAACTGTTGACGGAGCAACTACCGCTTCCTCTGACTGTTCACTCAGACCACCCATCTCATTGGCTGCGCGGATAGTCCATGTAGCGGAAGCATCATCCACATTGTAAGTGGCGTCTGTGGTAAAGTCAATCACATTGCCATTCTTGCAGATAGCGTATAGCAAAGCATAATCGCTGTCATCCCATGTGAGGGTAGAGCCTGTGAGCACCACATTTGTGGGAACGGGAGCCTGTTCGGTGAGCAGTGTGGGCTGCCAGTCGCCGAAGGTGTTTGCCATGTCACCGATGGTGGCTGCCTCCTCTGCCGTCAGTATAGGCTCATTGGAAGTACCATTGATCGTCCTGGCTCGGTTGTCAAGGTCGATTACAGCACCATTAGCCGTTACAGAATTATATTCAGCAAAACGTGTCGGACCATTGTTCCACTCATGCCATCCGGCTTGTGCTGGCTGTACCTCCATCGTTGTGTTGATAAAATATGTCTCTGCTGCTGATGTCCATGCTCGTCCTAAGTAATATGTGCCGTCCACATCATTTGCTCCACCAGAGATTGTACAGCCATTGAATACATAACCATACTTGCTGTTGCCTTGTGGAGCAACTATATAACCGCCCTTTTCACACATAATGATGTTAACCTTATTGAAGAAAGCATCTCCGTTACCACAGATAAAGTCTGTACGACCACGGATTACACCACCCTCAAAATAGTATGCGCCATCCTGCTGATTAGATACGTATGTATCTTGATAAGCCCAAAGACATGCATCTTTGAAGATTGTACGTGTCGCATAATCGTGAAGAACGATATCACGACCATGGGAATCGCCCATTGATGACTTCAGTGTCAAGTTCTGGAAGTAGCTATCTGTGGCTGAGCCATTGATAATGAGGACATCACCCTTACCGATACCCTCAAGTGGGCAGGCTGAGCCAAATCCGTTATTCCAAGTAGCCTCCGGAGTGATATTGGTTATCACAACGCCCTCGATACTCTCACCTATGAAACTGGTGTTTGCCGCTGAAAGATAAGAGCGAGGATCTGGATATGTCTGTCCGTCGCCACCCTCTGTGGTGCCGTTGGTATCGAACACGTACGGCGTATCGCTGTTCTTGATGAACACACGGAAACGGGTATTCTTGTCAGTGCGGTTGTTGGCGGCAGCAAGGGCTTCTGTGATAGTACCATTATCAGGTACGATGAAGTCATAGAGTTCCTTGGTTACCGTTGGTCTCTGCATAGTTGTGAAGCTGAAGGTTACAGCCTCAGCATACTTGTTGCCTGACTTGTCCTGCACATAATTGGCTGGCATAGAGAACGTGTACTCAGTGTCATAACTGAGTGCACTATAGTCGAATGACACGCTGCGGCTGCTCCACGATGGATTAAGAGTCTCACCAGCGGTAGCGCCAGTAGCTGTCAGCGTTACAGCACCATTGCTGTTGGCATCATAGATCTTCTCGTCGAAGGTGATGGTTATGCGTCCGGATGCACTCACATTAGTAGCATTCGCCTCAGGTACTGTTGAAGTGACAACAGGAGCCACCTCGTCAGCCTCTACCACGGCATCACCAAGGATATAGACGTTACCTACACCTGATTCTGAATGCGCGCTGTAGTTTAGACCGTCGAAAGTATTATCAAATGGATAAGAGGTATTGTACACTTCATCCCCCGTACCTGTGATACGGATAACAACCAAATCCTTGTCAATAGCATCAGCAGGAAGATCGATAGAGATTGGATTGACAACGTTTGCCGTCACACTCCATGCGGACTGCAACTCTGTAAATTCTCCTCCATCAACACTGATAAGAGCCTTATATTGCTTTGTTGCTGCATTCTTGGCACACATATCAGCAGTAAAAGAAGCTGAGGTAAAGCCCTTGGTAGAGAACTGATACTGCCATGCAATGTCTCTTGTGTCGTAGCCATTCTGGTAGAGACCGTTAATAGCAGAGATAACCACACTCTGACGGTTACGCACTACTGGAGTACCTGTACTCTGAGTGTAGCATAACGAGCCATCGCTAACTCTTATCACACTTGACTTAGCATTACGCTGGTTATCCCAGACTTCGTCAGCAGAGAAGGGGTAGCCGGCAGTAGTGTTATATGCGTAGTTTGCCGTCTTGCTGGCGTCAAACACAGCGATGAAGTCCTGCACCTCATAGTTGGCGGTGATAGTTATATCCTGATTAACGGTGATGGTGCGTTCTACAGTGGTGCTGTTGTCTTCCCAGTTAGTGAAAGACACAACTCCAGAGGTGTTGGCTGTTGCAGTAACCACTGTACCTGCCTCATAATAATTGTTGTGGTCATTTGGAGTAAGTGTGATGCCTCCGAATGCACGTTCATCACCCCTACTGTCCTTTGCGACAACATTTGTAGTCACCTTGTAAGTGGGTACTGCCTCAAAGACTGCCTTCATGGTCTTCTCAGCATCCATTGTGACAGTGGTGGTTGCATCGGTAGAGACAACGGCACCTGTGGCATCCTGCCACTCCTTAAACCTGTAACCAAAGTTCTTTGTTGCCTTAAGGGTAACAGTAGCCCCCTCCTTATACTGCTCAAGCTCCGGCTCACGTGTTATAGAACCAGCCTCTGCTGATGGCAGCACCTGGGTAGTCAATACATATTTTGTCACTTGAGTGGCAGCACCTACAAGCTGACCCTCGATAACGAGGTTGGCGATGCCCATCTCCTTGTCATTACCCAGTCCTAAGAATGAGAAATTGAGTACTAATGGATTGTCTGCGGTGGCTGTGATATTGCTCACCTCTTCTGAGAAGGATGCTATGTCAAGACCCTTTCCGCCACGTGTCACGTCCTTATTGTCAACCAATGTCTCTGTGTCACTACCACTGGAAACGGTAAGGTTGATTTTACCACCATCTGTACCAAAACGGGCTCCCTGGAAGCTCACCTTAGAAGGAACGAAACTAAAGCCATCCTCCGGAGTAAGGGTCAGCGAGAGGGTGTTGTCTGCCGTTGCCGTTGAGGGCAGGCTGGCTCCCGTCAGGTTCTTGACACTTGTAACAACGGTCTTGGCATTATCCACGCCATAGTAGTTTTGGGTGCCGCTGACAGTCAGCGAACTGCCTGCCGACATTGTCTTACCGGCAAAGCCGGCGCTCAGCGTCTCGGGGTCGAAGACGGCATCATTGCCCTGGTCAACTCCGCCCTTGTCGAGTGTATAGGTGATAGATCCCTCGATATTCACCCCTGCGGCATTTTTCACCTGTCCTGCAATAGCGACATCAGAGATACAGATCCAACGACCATTATCCACATTACCTGACCATGGATAAACACGTATGAGAAGTTGGTCACCCTCCTCTACCTTGATAACATCTTCATTGCTGATTTCATTCAATGTATCTGTTAATATACCAGAAGAGAAGATTGTCTTACGTGTAACAAAACCATCTGTAGAATAATAAGCATGACACTGCAGCGAGCCACCACCTTGAGCCTTTATCTTCATTGTGATACTGTTGATGTCAAGATTCATGCCCTCCGGGGCGGTGATAGCAAACTGAACATACTGGTTCTGGTCATCCTGGGCTGCTGTAGGCCATGTACCGGTGCTACCAGTAGGAGCAATCAAGGCGCCATAGCCATTTACATAGCCGTAGGTTTCAAGACCCTCGTATCTCACATCTGCTGCGGTAACTATATTTTCAGGTGCTACAGTAGCCTTTGCCTTGTCGGTGCTGCTCATTGTCCAGTTGACAGTGAATGGGTCACCACCACCTAATTCTACCACATTAATAGTAATAGGCACCTCAACACTCTTACTGCCCTGTGTTGCAGTCACAGTACCGTTGAACTGACCTGCTGTTGTCAGGTTCACCTTAGCATAGAATGTCTTAATGAGAGAACCGTTCTGATAGCTTATTTCCAAAGAATTACTCCAGTTTGTCTTATCTGTTGACAGTTGGATGCCCTCTGAAGGAGTAATAGTTACTGTTCCAGTGGCAGGATCAAGACCCATTCCTGTGAGCGTCAGCTCCTTCATTGCTGTCTTGCCTAAATAGCCCTCTCCCAGATCTACTGTTGAGGGAGATATTGACAAGTCTGTTGGTATCACAATGTTGTCTGCGAGAATACCCTGACTTTTCATCAACTCTGCACAGAGACGGGCTGCCGTAAGAGCGCCTGTCAGGTTATAGTGGGTATTGTCGGTTTCTGCACCCTTATCGAAAAGAGCAGCATAGCACTTGTCGTATGTTCCGTAACTTTCATAGAGTTCCTTAGTAGCAGTTGTCATGTCGATGAATGCGACATTCTCCTCTTGTGCCAACTGCTCCATCTGGTAACGGAAGTCCATGGTATGGTCATCAGCGGCCAACTTAGTGCCGTTGACTGGACCGTTGGCAGTCAGAACCTGGTATTTATCACCCATATCATGACGACCGGCACGGGTAATAGGAGCAACACCATTTGTGAAATAGCAACGACAAACGGATGATACCAATACAGGTATAGCACCCTTTTCCCTGACAGCATCGATTGTCTGCTTCAGACAAGCCTTATAAGTTGTGGAAGGCGTTGTGCCTCGGCCGTCTTTCTTAACAGCAGCAAGATTCTCTGTATCACTGACAGACTCATAATAGGCTTGTAATTCCAAGTTGTCCATACCACCAAACTGAGTGTCGTTATGGGCAAACTGTATCAAGACATAGTCACCAGCCTCAACATTATTCTTTGCGTTCTGCCAGAGTTCATTGTAGCCGGCACGCGAGTCACGTCCACCCTTGGCGTAGTTAATAGATGTCCAACCATTGGTAAGGAAGTTACCGAAGTACATTCCCCATCCACGTGTGTTAGTGACATTCTCGTCGTATGGTGCCATCGTGGAGTCACCCAATGTGTGTACCTTGCCGGCTTTACCAGTAGTCTCACCACCCTGCTGTACTACGGGAAGCACAACCTGGATATATCGGTAATATGAACCTTCATTACCCATCACAACATCAACGGTCTCAGCAGTGTTTGTTATTTCATAACTTACTGTCTTTCCTACTGTATAATCGCTGTGTCCATCAATAGTAAGATATGTCTTGCCATCGCCTGTACCAAGATTATTATAGCCCTCAACACTTACTGTTGCCCCTTGGCATGATGGAACGGTAAATGTAGTGCCATTATTTATCTGACACCAGTCACCCCAGTTGCCATTGGCAATTTTACCACTTGACTTAGTGTTGAAGTCTAATTTAACATCTATTGTCTTACCATTTATTGTAGCCTGTGTAACATAGACACCTGTCGTATTGCCACCTATATTTAATGTCGGGGCGCCATTGTTGCGCTGGAAATCATATTTCAGCGTCACCGCCTCTGTTCTGTCTGCAAGAGAAACTGTATTCTGAGTGAACACTGGAGTGAGAGACAGGTCACCTGCCAATGTGATTGTCGCACCATTGGCGTATGTGTTTGTGCCGTCAGACCAACCTGTAAGAGTGTAACCTTCCTTATAGAGTGTGAAATTTTTAGACGGAATAGTATAACTGTCACCTACTGCAAATGTGCCACCAGTAGGAACGATTGTCCCCTGACACTCTACGTTACCAAGAGAATAAGACACCTCCGCTGATGATGCAGTTACTGCTTCAACAGCAAAATAACCAACAAAGCCACCACCTGTGATTGTCAAAATAGTGGCGTCACCAACATACTTGGTGCTGACAATATTCTCATCAGCAGCACCATTGCCTTTGTAACAACCAGAACCACCCTCACCTTTTTTAGTCGTGAATGACGCGACAGTGGTATTCGCAGAATTTGTAACTGTAACGTTATTTCCCCAGCTACATGTGCTCATTGTAATCTTTACTGAGCCATCTACAGGAACTGTGGCAGAGAAATTCTGAAGCCCGTGATTATTACCCGGTTTACCAGTAATCACCGCAATTGCATTCTCTGCATCCGCGGCAACCCTGGTTGTACCACCGGCCTGATCTAAAGCAATACCAAATGTTATTGCTTGACCTGCACTCCACTCATCAGAAGTGATGAGAGAGCCAGCTCCACTTAAATCGGCAATGGCAAAGTCTCTGAACTCCGCTTTCACCGTCTGTACCATGCCCAATAGCATCAGACATAGCCAGAAAAAGCCTTTCATTTTTTGTTTTACCATAAGTTAAATTGTTTTTAGTTATTGTATATTATAATAATGAATATTACAAATGATAAACACACAAAATCACGGTGCAAAATTACTATGAATAATGATATAAGGTTGGTGAAAAAAGTGTCAATCAGGGTGTAAAAAAGTGTCATATTGCGGTTTTTACCCAATATATGACACATAAAACGGGAACGTTAACGGGAACGGGAACGTTAACGGGAACAGGAACTGTTTTTTTTGACAGAGAGACAGATAAAAAAATAAATGGACATCCCGAAGGATGCCCATTTATTATAATTGTTAAATCAAAGATTACTTCTTAACCTTGTCAGGATTTGTAATCTGAACAGTAGCACGACGGTTGAAAGAGATTGGAGACAGTGTGTCAACACCACCCTTACCAACGGTCTGGATCTTACCGCTGTTGATACCCATGTTAACGAGCTCAGTAGCAACGGCAGCAGCACGCTGCTCAGAGAGCCACTGGTTGTGCTCAGCACTACCTGTTGCGCTGTCAGCGTAACCTGTTACGAGCAGGTCGTTGTCGTTAGCCTTTGCATACTGTGCAAGAGCGCGAACGTTTACGAGGTCCTTCTGAGAAGCAATCTCGGTCTTGTCAAGATTGAAGAACACAGAGATAGGAGTAGCGATGAACTTCATCACGTCGTGGCTGATAACTGGTGGGCACTCTGGGCACTCCTTGCAAGGAAGCATACCCTTCAGGCGGTTGTTCTCAGCCTCGAGGTTACGGATCTTCTCATTCAGCAGGTCTATAGCAGCCTGGTGCTGTGCGAGCAGAACGCTAACATCGGGCACCTTATCCCATGTAGACTTACCGATTTTGTAGGTCAGACCAAGCTCAGCATATACGTGCTGATCCTTGTCCATCCAACCACGGAGATGCTGTGGGTTGCCAGTGTAGTTGCACTCTGTATGACCATCGAAGTCCTCCTCGAAACGGTTGTAACCAACCTCAAGGTAAGCATCAAATTTCTTAGAGATACGGAATGTATTCATCAAACCAGCGCTCAGACCCATTGCATAGAGGTTGTAGTCACAGTTACGCTGCAGACCACCACCAGCAAAAGGAACAACATTCCAGAAACGGTTCTCATTGTAGCCACAGATGAGGTTGCTCAGGTTGAAGAGCACGTGACCCATACCATTCCAGTACTTGTAATTGTAGTCGTAAGCCTTACCACGCTCACCAGCGATACCCTTACCCCAGATACCAGAAGCCTTGATACGAACACCAATACCCGGTGTGAACCACTTACCTACAGCAACAGCGATGCCAGCGTTGGCGCGCTCTGTCTTGTAGATGTTACGAGAGATCTGATGACCCTCACCCTTTGGAGGAAGACCATGCTCCTGGTTTCCATAGAAGACATTCCACTGTCCACCTACCTGTACGAACCAGTTATCCCAAAACGAATTTGTTGCTACGCTGTACTTGTCATATACAACGTCCTGTGCCATAGAGGCAACAGAAATACCGGCAAAAGCCAGAACGAAGAATAATTTTCTCATAATCTTTATTTATTTAAAAATTAAATTTATCTGTTTCAGACCAAATAAATATATTTTACATTACTTGTTAGACATATATTCGGGTGCAAAGTTAATAATTAATTTTAAATAAAATAACTTTTTCCCCAAAAAATTACATTTTTAACTAAAAATGATAAAAAAAGGCAATAAAAATGCCCTTTTTCATCAATTCAGCCCAATAAATTAGTCAAATCACGCTGTTGTATTATAGACATCACAAGTTTTCCATCGGGAGTATAGTTGTAATTAGAGCATGAAAAGAGGTTGTTGACAACTGTCTCCATTTCTTCATTGGAGAGTACCTGACCTGCGGGGATGGCAGTCTTACGAGCCATCGACAAGGCCAAAGAAGAGTACAACTGATCTTTTACGGAGGCAGGTGTCTCGGCGGCACCGGCAATAATATCACGAAGCAACTCTGTGGAGGCGACACCCTCCATACCTCCAGGCACACCACTGACAGTATAATCACCACCACCCAAACTGGTTACAGAGAAGCCTATTGCCGTCAAATCATCCATAATACCCTCCAAGACCACCTCCTCGGGAGCGCTTAGGCGTATAACCTCGGGGAAAAGCACTGTTTGTGAACAGAAACGGTGATCACGTATCATGTGCAGATAACGCTCATATAGTATTCTCACATGCGCGCGATGCTGGTCAACAATCATCAGCCCGGATTTTACAGCTGTCATAATCAGCTGTCCCTTATACTGATAATGAGTAGGTGATTTCTCGTCTATTACACTGTCAGCGGGTGACGATGCTGCCGCATTATCTGTTCCCACAGACGATGTAAACAAGGAGTCGTCTGGCTGGGATATGTTTTCTTGCGTAGGAGACTGTGAAGGCGATGTAGGCGACACTCCTTCATATAGCCTTTGCCAATCACGTGGCGCCGCATTTGACTGATGAGGCGATTTAAAAGGGTTGTATTGAGGATTGATATTGGTAGCAGGTACTGTGTTTGATGTTTTTACGGCATTAAATACCGGTATCTCCGGCATTCCATCTGTGTCAAACTCGATGGAAGGTATGTTGTTATACTTACCCACAGCCTCTCTCACGGCAGCCAGTACTATTTGCCATATACTCTGCTCGTTGTCGAACTTTATCTCCGTCTTTGTCGGGTGTATGTTAACATCTATATCATGAGGGTCAACCTTGAAATACAGAAAATACGGCACCTGTTCACCCGTCGGCACCAAACGGTCGTACGCCTGTTGTACGGCTTTATGGAAATAGGGGTGCTTCATATACCTGTCGTTGACGAAGAAATACTGGTGAGCGCCTTTCTTGCGGGCTGTCTCCGGTTTGCCGACAAATCCACTCAGACTACACAGTGTGGTTTCCACCTTGACAGGTATCAGTTCCTGATTAAACCGCTTGCCAAAGACATCAACGATACGTTGACGGATATTGGTCCTGCTGAGATTGAATACCTCTACCCCATTACTGTGAAGGGTAAAAGCAATCTGAGGATTGACAAGCGCTATCCTTTCAAAAGCAGTAAGGATATTATTCAATTCGGTGGAATTAGACTTGAGGAATTTACGCCGTGCAGGTACATTATAGAATAGGTTCTCTACAAGGAAATTCGCACCCACGCCACAGGAGCATGGCTCCTGACTCATCACCTTACCACCTGCAAGGGTCAGCATGGTACCCAACTCATCGTCTTCGGTGCGTGTCTTAAGTGTCACCTGAGAGACAGAGCACACCGATGGCAACGCCTCGCCTCTAAAACCCATGGTTGTGAGAGCAAAAAGATCTTCTGCGGCACGAATCTTTGATGTGGCATGACGCTCAAAGGCCAGCCTGGCATCTGTTGGCGACATACCCTTACCATCATCAATAACCTGTATTGAGGTACGCCCGGCATCAACTACAATCACATTAATTGTAGTTGCGCCAGCGTCAACGGCATTCTCCACCAGTTCTTTAATGACGGATGCAGGTCTCTGTATCACCTCTCCGGCGGCAATCTGATTTGCCACCGCATCAGGCAGCAGTTGAATTATATCACTCACTCTTTTGTGTTTTATGTTAAATAGTTTTGATACTCAACGGGAACGGGAACTAATAGTAAATCGGACTCCGAGCTTTTCTCGCCTGAGAACCCATAAAAAGTAAATAATCACGAAGAAATAGCTAAATAGCTAAATAGCTAAATGGTAAATCGTAAATCACATCATTCCGTAAGGCTCTGAAGTGGCGGAGCTGTTCGTTTTATGCTCTTCAGTTCGGTACCCTTTGCTTTTCCACGATAGTTGAAGACATCCATCGGGTTTAATGGTCTTACATAGTCAAACCAGGCGAAAGACGGTAAATAATACTTGTCGGGCGGTATCTGTGTCATAGGGTACATTATACCTTCTGACTTTGGCATCCAGATTTTCTGCAATTTCTGTTTCTCGAGAAACATCCTTGTCATACTCGTCTCCGTGTACACCAGTCCCATTAGCGTAGTGTCATTCTCCTCTGTCGGGTAGAAAACAATCCTGACATTACCCTTTGCCACACTCTCACGCAGGTCACCATCCACGAAGAATGCCTGCATCTCATCTGACGACACCTGATTATAATGCGTGCTGTCACTCATGAGTTCAACAGACAATGCCTGTCCTAACACGTATGCCTCTCTCACGGTTGAGTCGTTCATAAACACCTTTATGGAGTCACCTAACAACTGGCGTGACTCATTCCACACTATAGGGTCGCGATACATTACAAGACACGTATCAACAGATGATATCTTCATAGAGTCACATACAGCCTGTATATCGTTTCTGAACACTCTGACGTGGAAATATCCATGGGCCTCACGATAGACGCTGTCTGTATTGGCATGGAACGTCTGCATACGAAGGGTATCGCAATGCATATATAGGGTGTCTTTCTGCGAGAAATCCTTTACTATCATTCTGCTATTCTCGTCATACGCCTTTGCCGTTGTGTCGTTGTACTCCACATTTGAAGCCTGAATGGAGTTCTTGTTATGGCGGTCAAGATAAAAGACATGCCCCCAACCTCTACCGGTGCGTGTCTTCTCGTTATACTCTAAATTATCGCCGGTGACGTGTATGTCACGCTTACCAGGTATGCGATCGTTAAACACCACATTACCATGACCCTCACGTCGCCCGGTGTTGTTGTTGAAGGAGAGGTCATCACCGGTAATCCGGATATGACGTTCGCCCTGCTGGTCGTCAACCTCCACATTACCCTTGCCTTGACTGTCACCGGTCTTCTCGTTATAGACAAGATTATCACCTGTGATAACCCGTTTTCCGTCACGCGAGGTGATTGTTGAGAAACCGTGCAGCTCCATCAGTCCTGTCTGACTAAAGTAATAGCCGTCGTTTGTCTCAATGATATTATCCTGTGTATATATGGTGGAAGGCCCCATAACGTGTACCATCTGCTGACGCTCATCATAATGTGCCGTCTCTGTGTTGATGTTATATTTGGGATTTTTCACCACCACATCCTGATAGAAATCCGCCTCACGCGTACCGGTGTTATACTGTCCGCGCACAGATGTTATCGTGGTGGGACCGTTGACGATACGTATCCTGCCGCCCTCATCGCTATAGCAGTAAGCCCATTTGGAGTTGTCGTTGTAAGCCAGACTGTCACAGAATATCTGTCCGTCGATCCTCTTGACAACAACACCTCCCACAACAGTTGCCTGCTTGCTACGGTCATCATATACGGCATGACGACCGGAGAGGTCTATACGGTCGTAGTGAATCCTGACGTTTCCGAATGCCTCATACCGTTCCTGACGGTCGAAGAAATAGGCACTGTCACACTTAAGGGTGTTATTAGCCATCCGAAGACTAACCGCACCCTTGAGGATCTGCACTCCCGGGCGTTCCATCTCGTCATATTTCAGCAGGTCGGCATGCTCCAGAAACACCTTCTCACCAGGTTTCTTGGGCTTAACGTTCCCGTTAGCGTTCCCGTTGTTTTTGTTATTGTTTTGGGCAACAGCACACAAGGCAAAGAGGCATAAGATTATCATTGTCATAATCCTATGCCCATATATATTATAATAATGTGAATGCCTGTCTAATGTCATTTCACCCATCCTTGGTATTCAAAATTACAATCACGGTAACTGTCACCAATCCTTACGTATGTGTTCTTTAGCTTTTCAGCAACCCATTTCTGCAATTTCTCTGCCTTGCGCTCCTCAAGCACGATGTCACGCATGGTCTGGAAATCCTCTGTAATAGATGCCTTATGGCTGTCCACCTTTGACTTCAACTTGACAATGGCACAAACAGTCTTACCACGGCTGTTGACCATCTTAAAAGCCTTAGACACCTCACCCACCTGCATCGTATCAACAACGGCGGCTATCTCTTGCGGAAGGTCCTTGAGCTCAAACTTAGATGTACGTCCCGTCTCATTGGCATTTGCCATGAGACCATGATTCAGGCGTGTGTCCTTATCGTCAGACACGTATGCGGCAGCATCCTCAAAGGTGTACTTACCAGCCCTGATTTCCGACGCGACGGTGTCAAGACGCTCTATAGCTGCTGCCACCTGTTCGCTGTCAACCTTCGGTTTCATAAGAATATGTCTCACATTTACCTTGTCGCCGCGCTTGTCAATAAGCTGGATGATATGATATCCAAACTCTGACTCAACAATCTTCGACACCTTGGCGGGGTCTGTAAGGTTGAAGGCAACAGCGGCAAAGGCAGGGTCAAGCATACCACGCCCCATAAATCCCAACTCACCACCCTGACGCGCTGAACCGGGATCTTCAGAATACAGACGGGCAAGGGCGGAGAATGAGGTCTCACCCTTCGTAACCCTGTCTGTGAAGTCACGCAGCTGATTTTTCACCCGTTCCGTCTCTTCTGGCGGCACAAGAGGTGTGCGGGTGATAATCTCCACCTCTACCACAGTCGGCACTGTCGGTATGCTGTCGGCTGGCAGATTTCTGAAATATTCTCTAACCTCATGTGGTGACACCTCGATATCCTCTACCAGTTTCTCCTGCATCTTATTAATCAGCTGACGATTCTTGAAATCGTCATGCAGGTCCTGACGCATCTGAGCCACAGAGCGCTTACGATATGCCTCCAACTGTTCCTTGCTGCCAATGAGCGAAATCCAGTAGTTGATCTGCTGGTCCACACTTTGTAACACCTCAGCCTCTGTAACCTCAAGGCTGTCTATCGCAGCCTGATGAAGAAACAGTTTCTGAACCGCAAGTTGCTCAGGTATGTAGCAATCCGGATTATCACCCAACGAGACACCTTCTGCCTCACCTTGTAAACGCATTGACTCTATATCGGAGCGAAGGATTGCCTCATCACCGACAACCCACACCACCTCATCAACAACATTGGGAGTACCAAGACCAAGACCATTACCTTTGATTAATGGTGGAGGCGGAGCCTGTATGGTCTGTATGCTGTCATCAGGCATTTGTAATGTCGCTACATGATCATTACGCCATATCATGGCATTGGCGCCGCTTGCCAAAACGGCAATAAACAGCGCCATAACCACGTATGTTTGTTTTTTGTTATACTTCATCTTAGTGTTTGTTTACCGTTGACAAGACATCCTTGTTGATAACCACTGGATACTTCTTGCGCAATGTGTCAATCCATGCCTTCTCTAATTCGTCCTGATAATCAGAAACAACCAGGCCCTTAACGTCCTCATACTCTTCCGGAGCCTTGATAAGACGACCGAATGTAGCATCTATAGGGAAGTCTTTAAGCGTAGTAACCTGAGTACCGGCAACATGGAACTCGTCACGGTCAATGAGTTTGTTGTCGCCCTGCTTAAAGATACCCTTCTCAACACGGATGCGGATTGGTCCGTCATTATTGAATGTCTCACGCAGACGCTCTGCCCACTGTGAGAAAGGAACCTTCTTAATACAGTCCTTAACAGCCTGTACATCACCAGCCTCCTTCACATGATATGCTATACCCTTGAAGCGGGGTGCATCCCACTTGTATTTTTTCTTGTTTTTCTTGAAATAGTTAGCAAGGCCCGTAGCATCCTTGCTCGCTTTCTCCCATACCATACGGTTGCTTACCTCAAAGAGCAACAGACCGTCATGATACTCCTTAATAAGGTATTTCAGATCAGGGTCTTCAGCCTCCTTCTCCTCGATACGCTTTGCGATGAGCGCCTCACGTGTCTCTGCGCCGTTGCTATCATCAACCATCTGCTTCAGTTTGCGCTCTACCAATACGCTTCTCACACCACGCTGCTCAAGATAGTTGACTATCTGGGCGCGAATGGAGTCGTAGGGCTGGAGACTCTCTCTGCCGTTCATGCGGATGATATGATAACCGAAAGCCGACGTGAAAGGCTCACTCGTATCACCGGGGTTGAGACTGAAAGCCATATCCTCAAACTCCTTCACCATCTGACCTTTCACAAACTTAGGTAATTTACCGCCGTTACGGGCTGATCCCGGGTCTTCAGAAAGACGTGTAGCCAACTCCGCAAAGTCTGCGCCTGCCTTCAAGGCGGCATATACGGAGTCAGCACGCTCCTTGACAGCTGCTTTCTGTTCATCTGTAGCATCCTGGGCTAATCGCAGAAGGATATGGGAAGCGTCAAGTATTCCGTTCTCACCTATAGCATCGTATGTACGCTGATAATATTCCTTTGCCTCTGTCTCCACATCCTCATCGGTGATAAATGAGGGCAGCACCTGCTGGTCACGGTAGCCCACAAACTCTTTCTTAAAGCTGGAAAGAGTGTCTAACTGCTGGCTTTCAGCCTCTGCCACCTTAAGTTTGTAAATAACGAAGAGGTCAACATACTCGTCAACAGTCTTCTTGTCGATTACACCCTCTGTATTATTCTTGTTATATGAATACTCAAACTCCGACCGGCTCACCGGCTCACCGTTGATAGTCATTATTGTAGGGTCATCCTGTGCCATTGCCATGCCGCTTGTAAGAAGCATAGCGGCGAATATCATCTTTGCTTTCAACATTTTATATATTATTAGAATATTTACTGTTTAACTTTTAACAGGTACAATTGCCTGATCGTAATCAGTGCAATTACCCAATGCTATCACTCAGGTCTGCTATAGTTAGGAGCCTCACTGGTGATGGAGATATCATGTGGATGGCTTTCCTGTACACCGGCGTTGGTAATACGCACAAATTTGGCATCATGCAGTGCCTCGATTGTTGCGGCACCACAATAGCCCATACCAGAGCGCAGGCCACCGGTCATCTGATAAATCACCTCCTGTACGGTTCCTTTATATGGCACACGACCGGCGATACCCTCCGGAACAAGTTTCTTCACATCCTTGGTGTCACCCTGGAAATAGCGGTCTTTACTGCCGTTCTTCTGTTCCATAGCCTCAAGGGAACCCATGCCACGGTAGCTCTTGAATTTCCTTCCGTTGAAGATTATTGTCTCACCGGGGCTCTCCTCTGTTCCTGCCACAAGCGAGCCAACCATCACTGAGCTTCCGCCAGCGGCAATAGCTTTGACGATATCACCTGAATAACGGAGACCACCATCAGCAATAAGAGGCACACCGGAGCCTTTCAATTCTTTATACACATCATAGACAGCGCTCAGCTGCGGCACACCAACGCCAGCCACCACACGGGTGGTGCAGATAGAACCCGGTCCGATACCCACCTTGATGGCATCTGCTCCATTATCAACAAGCAGGCGCGCAGCCTCACCTGTCGCAACATTACCGACGACGATATCAATATTCTTAAACGATGCCTTTGCCTCAACAAGCTTCTCTATCACCGCCTTAGAGTGTCCATGGGCGGTATCGATAACGATGGCATCAGCACCGGCATCCACAAGAGCCTGCATACGGGCTAAGGTGTCAGCGGTGACACCCACACCGGCTGCAACACGCAGCCTACCCTTCTCGTCCTTGCATGCCAGTGGCTTATCCTTAGCCTTGGTAATATCCTTGTATGTTATCAGTCCCACCAAACGGTTGTCTTTATCAACCACTGGCAGTTTCTCTATCTTATTCTCCTGTAATATCTGGGCAGCGGCAGCTAAGTCTGTCTGCTGGTGAGTGGTAACAAGATTCTCACAGGTCATCACCTCATCGATTGTCTTGTCTAAGCGTTGCTCAAAACGCAAATCCCTATTTGTCACTATGCCAACCAGATACCCTTTCTCATCAACAACCGGAATACCACCGATATGATACTCTCTCATCAGATTAAGAGCATCCTGCACGGTACGCCCCTTACGTATTGTCACGGGGTCATAAATCATACCATTCTCAGCCCTCTTGACAATAGCCACCTGACGTGCCTGTTCATCAATAGGCATGTTTTTGTGTATTACACCTAATCCACCCTCACGTGCTATGGCAATAGCCATTGACGACTCTGTAACGGTGTCCATGGCAGCCGTCACAAACGGGATATTAAGCATGATGTTCCTTGAGAACATGGTTTTCAACTCTACTGCCTTGGGCAGTACCTCTGAATACGCCGGAATAAGCAGGACGTCATCGAAGGTGAGACCGTCCATCACTATTTTATCTGCAACAAATGATGACATACTATTGTTTAAAATTTATTGCGTGCAAATTTAGCAATAAAAAATCACTTTTTCTGACCTTTTTAATTTTTTCTCACCTAATTAATGCTATTTAACGAATTTCACATCTCTAAGTGCGTACAAGATTACGTCCGGCATCAATACGGAGGAAGATAAACAGCAGTATGGTGAATCCCCATAGCGATGAACCGCCATAGCTGAAGAAAGGCAACGGTATGCCTATCACGGGAGTCAGACCTAACACCATACCCACATTAATAAATACATGGAACAGGAATACCCCCATCACGCAATAGCCATACACTCGCCCAAACTTAAACGGTTGTCGCTCAGCCAAATGGATAAGCCTCAGAATGAGTGCGAGAAATAACAGCAATACCACTGTCGAACCAACAAAGCCTTCTTCCTCACCCACGGTGCAGAATATAAAGTCGGTGTCCTGCTCAGGCACATATTTCAGCTTTGTCTGTGTACCGTTAAGGAAGCCCTTACCCAACAGACCACCCGAACCGATGGCTATCTCACTCTGGTGAACATTGTATCCCGCACCAGAGAGGTCTTCATCAAGTCCTAAGAGCACATTTATCCTCGCCCGCTGGTGGGGTTGCATCACATTGTTGAGCATATAGTCAGCAGAATAGAAGAATAATATAGAACCGATGGAGAAAAGCCCGATAAGGAAATAGTTGGTCAGGCGAGTCCGCAGGCATTGATACAGCAGATAACCAATGAGTGCTGCACTCACAGACAGCTGAATCCATACGATATCAAAGGGTATGACATACTCTGAGAAGAGAAGGAACACCAATGTCACGCCAACGGTATATGCTGTGAGCATAAGCGCCTGACGACGGTCCTTGAAATAAACATACACCATACTGCAGGTGAACATCTGAACGAGCAGCAGTACTATAAATTTACCGAGCGAGGTATGGGTGTGGAGAAGCTCCACCGACTCATAGCGTATGCCTACCACGAAATAAGCCACCATCGCAACACCCGTAAACAGTATGCTACCTGGCATTCCCTCACGGTAGAACATCAGGAAGAACGACAGATAGACAAGGGCGGAGCCCGTCTCTTTCTGCCCCACGATAAAAAGCATCGGAACGAGCACCACTGCGGCGGCAGTGAAGAAATCCTTCCATTTCTTTACGCTGAAGCCATCAGAACTCATCAATTTTGCTACTGCCAGGGCAGTGGCAAACTTAGCAAACTCCGCTGGCTGGACATTGACGGGTCCGAGGCTGAGCCACGAACGGCTACCCTTCACCTCATGAGGGTTGAAGATCGTGAGAAAGAGCAGTATAAGCAATAACCCATATACAATATATGCGAAGGTGTCATAGAACCGGTCATCAAGCAAAAGTAATATGAAACCCAATGTTATAGACGTGCCAATCCACACCATCTGCATTCCCGAGCGCGTTGAAAGGCTGAACAGATCGGTATTGTCATACGAGTAACTGGCACCGCACACACTCATCCACCCTAACGCCAAGAGCGCCAGGTATATACCTATCGTCCACCAGTCCAACGACTGGAGCACTCCTTTCTGCTGTTGATTATTCTGCACCATTATTAATCTACTACTTCTTTTTCTCGTTCTTCTTCTCGTTTTTCCTATCTACGGGTTTCATGTCACGCTTGCGGTCAGCGGGAGGTGTGGGTGTGTCTTGTTTTTTCTTATCAACCGAAGACTTCTTGGGGTCGGGAGTTGGTTTCTTATTGTCTGTGGACGGTTTCTGCCCAGTTGTTGTCTTTTTCTTCTCTGCTGATGGCTTTGACTGTTCATTGGTGGTTGGTTTCTTGGGTGCTGCAACATTAGGTTTCTGACCCTTTGCCAGTTCCTCCACACGGGCTCTGTTACGGCGAGCCTCATCATTCTTGGCGGCATTCTCCAGACCGTAGGATATATGGCGGCTCTGGAAACTGCTTGCCTTACTCTGTGAGCCCTCCGTCAACTTGCCGTTGATATACTGCTCCATCATAAGGGCACCGATAGGCACACCGTAGGTAGCTCCGAAACCGCCGTTCTCCACATATACTGCGATAGCAATCTTTGGATCGTCCTTGGGAGCAAAACCCATGAATACGGAGTGGTCTCGACCACGGTTCTGGGCTGTACCGGTCTTTCCACACACCTCATACATTGATGTGTTGGCACTCCGGCACGTTCCCCTAAGCACACTGCTGCGCATACCTGCCACCACATGGTTGTATGCCTCACGCTTGGCCTTGGTATAATGGCGTTCTTTATATTTCTTATCTATCTTACCACCCTTAACGCTCTTCACCACATGAGGAGTAATGTAATAACCGCGGTTGGCTATCGTAGCACCGAGGTTGGCTATCTGCAACGGCGTGAGGTTCACCTCACCCTGTCCGATGGATATGCTTATCACCGACAGTCCGCTCCACTTCTTAAACGCATCGTTATAGAACTGTGCATTGGGAATCATTCCCCTCTTCTCACCCGGCAGATCTACGCCAAGGGGATAACCGAAACCCATGCTCACCATGTAGTCACGCCATAGGTTCATCTTCTGGTCTCGGCTCTTCTCACCTCCATCAGAAAGCATGTGATAGAGTCCCCAGCAGAAATAGGCATTACAGCTGGTGCTGAGGGCATCAACAAGTGCTATCGGTGATCCATGGCTGTGGCAGCCAAGGTGCAGACCACCGTAGGTGAAGCCACGATGACAGGGATAAAGTGTAGAAGGGGTTATCACGTTCTCGGAGAGGAATGTGAGTGCCTGACCGGTCTTAAAGGTGGAGCCGGGAGGATACTGACCCATGATGGCGCGGTTG
>JAGDAU010000002.1 GCA_017959365.1 Prevotella sp. | reverse complement strand
GTTCATCCTGAGCCAGGATCAAACTCTACATTGTAAAAATATCTGTAATGAAGCACGTCCCGTCGTAAACCCGTAAGGAAAACAATAGGACGGCAACATCTTTTTCTGTACCCAGAACGACTGCTGTATCCGGTAGAACAAGTCTAAAGTCTTATCTCTGTAAACGAATGTCTATTGACAAAGTTCATTATTCACCCTGCCCCAGTCAACGAAAAAAAAATCGTCAAAAAGGGCGTGCTTCTTGTACTACTTTTCCTGTCATGTAAATCTTTCAAAGAACTATTCTCGCATGCCTCTTTTCGAGGCGAAAGCGAATGCAAAGGTACGGCGAATTTCCGAACCCACAAAATATTTTCATGAAAAAATTGCTTTTTTAGCGAAAGTTTTCGTGATTTATTACAAAATCCATTAATTTTGCATCCGAAAACAATAAAATTTGCCAAAAACAGTCTATTAAACAGTATCAATCTTGTAAAAAAACAAAAGAATCATGAAGACTATATATATATTAATAATGTGTGCTATCCAGTCTTTGACCCTATCGGCACAAGTAGCAACAGATAACACTCAATGGTCAAACGCCATCGCATACCCCACCCCAACAACCATTGCCGGACATCCGTGGCAAGGACGTCGCGTGGCCTACTTAGGCGACTCCATCACCGACCCCCGCCACAAGGCAGCAAAAAGGAAATACTGGGGTCTGCTGGAAGACTGGCTTGGCATCACACCGTGGGTTTATGGTGTCAGTGGCAGGCAATGGAACGATATACCAAGACAATTAAAGCAATTACAAACAGAACATGGCGACTCCGTTGACGCTATAATAATATTTATTGGAACCAATGATTTCAATGCTGCCATTCCCATAGGCGAATGGTTTACCGAACAGGAAGAGGAAGTAGAGGCAGCTGTCCATGCTCCCCGCGCTATTACTCATCGTATCCGGCGCCATGCCATCATGAGCGATTCCACCTATCGTGGTCGTATCAACAAGGCTCTGATGGTGGTCAAAGAGGCTTATCCCACCAAGCAGATTATTCTTATGACACCACTTCATAGGGCATACGCCTCCTTCAGTGACACCAACATACAACCGGATGAGAGTTATCGCAACGCATGTGGAGAATATATCGACTCATATATTGAGAGTGTTATTCAGGCTGGTCGCATCTGGTCTGTTCCCGTCATAGACACCAACGGCATGAGCGGTCTTTACCCACTCATGCCGGAGTATAGTATATATTTCAAGGACAAGGAGAAAGACCTCCTGCATCCTAATGAGTACGGTCACTGGCGACTTGCCATGCTGATGTATTATCAGCTGTCAGTATTACCCGTTTTCTAATAAGCCTCGCCTTCCGCTATCTCCTCTTTATCAATCTTCTTACTGTCAATAGCCCTCCAAGCGTACACGATATAAGCCAGTACAAATGGTATGAGCAGCGAGACAATAGCCATTGTCCGTAGTGTAAACAGGCTGCTGCAGCTATTTGCTATGGTCAGTGAATACTGTATGTCAACATTAGAGGGATAATATGCCGTATTATTCCAACCGGCTATAAGGAATAGTACAAGTACCACCATCACCGTTCCGATTCCAGCCGGCCATATTCCCTTAGTATATGTCTTGCCCCATACAGTCTTGCCAATGCCATAGAGCAGGAGAACCACACCGATTAATAATAAGACAAGCAAATACCACATATCCGTCAGATTGTGGAAATACTTATATTCCTCCATCGACACTACTCCCGACACCGGGTCGTAGGCATATCCGTCCTTAATGAGGATATGAACAAGACACGGAAGGAAGAAAAGCAAGAAGACGATAGTGTTACCCACCAACTGTACGCTTGCCCTTGACTCAAGTATATCATCCTTCACATTATTAATAATATATAGTCCTCCAAGGATGCGTACGAGAAAGAGTACAGCAATGCCAAAGAGCACATTCCAAATGTCAAGCAGTGCGTCAAGTCCGTGACTGCCGTTTGCCCAAGCACTTATCACTGGTTGCATAGAGTTGGTGATATTTGCTTTCTCTACAATGAAATTAGATCCGTTGAAGAATGTCGCCACAGCGCCCCCCAAGAGCACCGGGCCTAATATACCATTGACAGTAAGGAATATCTGAAATCCCCTCGGACCGAGAATATTACCCAATTTATTCTGAAACTCATAACTCACAGCCTGTAGGACAAATGTAAACAGTATAATCATCCAAAGCCAGTAGGCGCCGCCAAAGCTGGTACTGTAGAACAGCGGGAAAGAGGCGAAGAACGCTCCGCCAAAGGTGACAAGTGTAGTGAATGTAAATTCCCATTTCCTGCCTGAACTGTTTATAAGCAGCCGGCGCTCCCCGGCGGTCTTACCAAGGTGGAAAATCATGGAGTTGATACCCTGTACAAACATAAGCATCACAAGCAATGCTCCCAACAAAGACACCAGGAACCACCAGTATTGTTGTAAGAATGTGTATGTCATAGTTGTAGTGATTTATTTATTATACTCAGGACCTTTCTTTATCTGCCTTACCATAATGCGTATCTCTATAAGCAGCATGGCAGTGAACAGCAGAAGGAAAATGAAGAATGTAGTGGCAACAGCGCCGCTTGAGAGATTGCTTACCGACACCCATGTGGGCAACATATCTTGTATGGTCCATGGCTGTCTGCCAAATTCTGCCACGAGCCACCCTGCCTCGCTGGCAATGTATGAGCATGGCAGTAATGCCAGGGCAGAGAGGTGGAGCCATCGGGGTTTGGCTATATCTTTCTTGTAAACGAAGAACAGCACCACAGCAAAGAAAAGAATAAATAAGCATCCAAAACCAACCATTATCCTGAACGACCAGAAGTTAACGGGGATATTGGGTACTATCTCGTCGGGGTTTTTGATATAACCATATCCGAAATATTTCATATCTTCCTTGAGTACAGCAAGATTGGCATCCTTGTCCTTGCCATCCCTATACGCTGCCAAGGCTGCGATAGCCTTCTTTCCACGCTCGATTTTTTCCTCACAGGAAGGCTCCTTTGTTCCATCTGGCAGGGTATATCCTTTTATCAGGTCATTGACACCGGGCACAAAACCATGTATGTCATGGGTTGCCATAAACGACAGTGCATACGGCATTGCCAGACGTGCCGGCGGTTCCTGCTCATTGGCATAATCCGGCTGAGAAAACGGGCTGACCCATGCCACAGCCGTCAATCCCTGGTCTGTGCCACCGTTGTAAAGGGCCTCCATCGCAGCAAGTTTCATAGGCTGCACCTTTGCCACCTGATATGCTGAGTTATCACCTGTCATGGCAGCAAGGAGCGATGCCACAAGACCTACTATAGCACCAATCTTAATGCTTGACTTTGCCAATTCCACGTCGCGTTTCCGCTTAAGATACCAACAGCCAACGGCTACGGTGAATACACCACCGATAATCCATGCCGATGTTACGGTATGAGAGAATTTCATCACTGCAAATGGCGACAACGCCACGTCAGCAAACGATGTCATCTCGTTTCGCATGGTGTCGGGATTGAACTCACATCCCACGGGGTACTGCATCCATGCGTTAGCCACAAGAATCCACCAAGCCGAGATCGTTGCCCCAAGCCCTGTCAGCCATGTGGAGGCAAGATGGAACCCTTTAGAAACCTTGTTCCATCCAAAGAACATAACCGCCACAAAGGTCGATTCCATAAAGAAAGCCACTATGCCCTCCACCGCCAACGGCGCACCAAAGATATCTCCCACGAACCAAGAGTAGTTACTCCAGTTTGTGCCAAACTCAAATTCCAGTATAATACCGGTGGCGATGCCCATTGCGAAATTTATTCCGAAGAGTCTCTGCCAGAACACAGCCGCATCCTTCCAGAATTGCCTGCCCGTCCGGTAATAACATGTTTCCATAATACCCATGACCACAGCCAGTCCGAGGGTCAAGGGCACAAACAGCCAGTGGTATATCGCAGTGAGTGCGAATTGCGCCCTCGCCCAGTCAACCATCGTGGCATCAATATCCAATAACAAATGTGTCATAATATATAATTTAATGGTTTCTTTCTATCACTTGTCCCGCCACGAAACTTGCGGCGTCTCCCTCCGTGTCATTTTGGTCTATATAGTCAGGAAAGAAAAACACCTTCAACACAGCGAATATGATAATCAATTTAATAATGATTATTGTCCACAGTGTCTTTCCGAGAGTCATCTCACGAAATCCCTGCCTATAAAACTCACACACATTTGACAATATGTTTTTCATCTTATTGTTCTTCTTTTCCACAAAAGTAATGTATTTTTGAATACCAACCTAAAAAAAAGAAATATTTTTGTCTGTTTCACGTTGTTTTTTTAAATTTGCACCCATAAATGCCATTTTATGAGAAGAATAACCTTTATTATATCGTTTTGGGTTGCTGCGACATGCTGTTTTTCGCAACGGATCCTGTCATTAGAGGAGTGCCGCGAGATGGCATTAAACAACAACAAACAAATAAGTGCCGCAAAGGTAAGTCAAGAGGCGGCTTATAATGGCCGGAAGGCGGCAAGAACAAAATATCTGCCGCGCGTGGATGCCGTAGCAGGATACCAATACTTCACCCGCGAGGTGTCAATCCTCAACAAAAACCAGAAAAATGCCCTTAGCAACATGGGTACCAATATCAGCAGCGCTTTGGGAGAGCGGGCATCCGGTATAATAAGCGGACTTGTTGAGCAAGGTGCCATGTCCGCACAGGAAGCACAGCAACTGAGCGGACTGCTGAGCAAATACGGTGAGGCGATATCTGAAGCCGGCAACAAAGTTGGCAGCAACATACGTGACGCCTTCAGGACCAACACCCACCATATCTGGGCAGGCGCCGTTACCGTAAGCCAGCCGATATACATGGGTGGTGCCATCACTGCCGCCAACAGGATTGCCGACCTGACTGAAGAGATGTCAGCTATGACTGTTGACGACAGGATTCATAACGCTTTATACGATGTTGACAAGGCATACTGGCTTGTGGTATCACTGAAAAACAAGAAACGTCTTGCTGAGAGCTATCTGGAACTGGTTAAGAAGTTCAGCTCCGACATCCACAAGATGATTGACGAGGGTGTGGGAACACGCGCTGAGGGATTGCGCACAGACGTGAGGGTCAACGAGGCAGAGATGGCGATCCTGAAAGTTGATGACGGTCTGTTGCTTGCCAAGATGCTGCTCTGCCAACTCTGCGGTATGCCAATGGACGAAGAAATATTATTAGCCGACGAAGACAAAGAGGGGCTTGACATACCTCTCACCAGCCAGGAGACAATGAGCATTGAGAATGCCCTTGACAACCGCACAGAGCTTCACATCCTGAGTAATGCCATTGACATCACCAAGGAGAACAGCCGGCTTATAAAAGCCATGTACCGTCCACAAGTATTGCTTACAGGAAGCTATCTCTTGTCCAACCCCAACGGCTTCAATGGTTTCGAGCGCAAATTCGGCGGAGTGTTTAATATCGGTGTTTCGGTACACATGCCTATCTGGAACTGGGGCGAGGGGAAATACAAAGTCAGGGCTGCACAGGCAGCCACTAATATCGCTGAGATGGAAATGAGCGAGGTGAGAGAGAAGATGGAGTTGCAGATACGCCAAAACCGGTTCCGTGTCACAGAGGCCCGTCGTCGCCTTGAGATCGCCCGCAATAATATCCGTAGCGCAGAGGAGAACCTCCGTTGTGCCGATGTCGGCTACCGTGAGGGTGTGATGACCATGACAGAGGTTCTTGCCGCCCAGACGGCATGGCAACAGGCCAAGAGCGATATGATAGACGCAGAAATAGATGTACGCCTCTCCCAGATTGACCTGAACAAGTCTGTGGGAAGATAGACAATATAAAAACAAAAAAAATCATTATATTATGTCAGCAAAAAATCAGCATAACAACATTCTTTTGGCTATACTCGGTTTCTCGGCTGTGGTAGCCCTTGTAGCAGCTATCGGTTATTTCACACTCACTGAGGATCCTGAGATTATTCAGGGTGAGGTGGAAGTAGAGGAATACCGGGTGTCAAGTAAGCTACCAGGCAGGATAATAGAGATAAAGGTCAATGAGGGCGACACAGTACAAAAAGGCGATGTGCTGGCCATCATAGAGGCTCCGGAAGTAGAGGCGCAGCAACACTCCGCAGAGGCCACTCATGGTGCCGCCGAGGCGATGCATGGAGCCGCCGAGGCTCTCAGCGATATGGCTGACAATGGTGCCAGAAGTGAACAGATAGAGTCCGCTGCACAGCTGTTACGACAAGCCGAAGCGGCTAACGACATAGCCCAAAAGACATTCTCCCGCATGCAGCGTCTGTACGACGAGGGTGTGGTAAGCGCACAAAAGCGAGACGAGGCAGAGGCAGCCTTCAAGGCATCCCAGGCGCAAGTGGGCCTGGCTCGGAGCCAATACGACATGGCTCGCAACGGTGCCAGAAACGAGGAGCGCAGAGCTGCCCACCAGCAGGCACAGGCAGCACGCCAGCAGGCACAGGCAGCGCAAGGAGCCGTTGACCTGGTGAAATCCATAAAACGTGAGACGGTTCAGGTGGCCACAGCACGTGGCGTGGTAACAAATATCTATCCCAAAGTAGGAGAACTGGTAAGCGTTGGATCACCGATCATGACAGTATCCATGACCGATGACACGTGGGGAAGCTTTAATGTCAGAGAAGACCAATTAAGTGGTTTGAAAGTGGGAGACACATTCACTGCTTACGTCCCCGCTTTCGACACAGACATCAACCTACGCGTTTACGACATAAAAGACGAGGGCAGCTATGCCGTATGGAAAGCCACTAAGACCGTTGGGCAATACGACCTGAAGACCTTTGAGGTTAAGGCTCGTCCTGTCAAGCACCTTGACGGCCTTCGTCCTGGTATGTCGCTCATTCTTAAAGACGGAATAAAGAAAAAGGCAAAAAAGTAAGCCAAGATGAGCCTGTTGACTATACTGCATAACTTATGGCGTGTGATGGTTCGCGAATGTGGACTGTTATACCGTACTCCCATATACTTGTTCTGTATGGTCATATTCCCCATCCTGTGTGCTTTCTTTTTCACGACCTTATTGAAGGAAGAGGTACCCGTTGACCTGCCAATAGGCATTGTTGACCTTGACAACTCAAGTACCACCCGTTCACTGATACGCCGGCTTGACGGTATGCCAACCACCAAAATCCATGGTTATTACAACAGTGTGGCAGAGGCCCGTAAGGCTATACAGCAGAATGAGATCTATGGTTTCCTCTATTTTCCCAAGGGATTGACTGATGACCTGGTTGCCAACAGACAACCTAATGTGTCATATTACTACAGCAATGTCTCTTTCACCGCCGGCAGTATGGTTTATAAGGATCTTAAGACCATTGTCACCCTTACCCAAGCCGGCATGGCAGCCGCAAAGCTGAGTGCCCTTGGTAAGACGGAACATGAAATATCCGCCTTTCTGCAACCTATTGCGCTTGATGTTCACATGCTCCAAAACCCGGTGGCAAGCTACAATATGTACCTCAGCCCGTTTACCGTACCGGGTATGATGATGCTCTTTATATTTCTCATAACGACCTATTCCATTGGCACAGAGCTGAAATTCTCAAGAAGCAAGGAATGGCTACGCTGCGCTGGTGATAACATACACGTAGCCTTGGTAGGCAAACTGCTTCCACAGTTTCTTGTCTATTTCATCGTTATAATCGCATACGAGACATATATGTTCGGCACACTGGCGTTCGCACATCCCGGAGGAGTAGTGCGACTGCTTACGCTGACGGTATTGGCGATTATAGCCTGCCAGGCCTTCGGTACATTTATGTTCGGCCTGATGCCGTCGCTCAGGATGTCTATGAGTATCTGTTCGCTATGGGGTATGATGCAGGTGTCTCTCTGTGGCGCCACCTTCCCTGTTTATGCTATGCATCCGATGATAGAGGGTATGTCATGGCTCTTCCCTTTACGTCATTACTATATGACATATCAGATAACAGTGTTCAATGGTTTCCCGATATCAAGCGCCTATTTCCATATTATGGCGCTTGTGGGCTTTTGCTGTCTGCCTTTACTGATAATGCGCAAAATTAAGCGAGCCATGCTGCACTATGTTTATATACCTTAATATATATATAATGAGAGAGCAAGGATTACTTAAAACCATTAGCCAGGGAATACACGACATGTGTTATATATGGTGGTTGGAGATGCGTAACACCGTCAAAGACGAGGGTGTGCTGCTGTTCTTCATCATCGTGCCATTGGCTTATCCCCTACTCTACTCATGGATTTACACCAACGAGGTGGTCAGAGAGGTGCCAATAGCCGTTGTTGACCAGGCCCATAGCAACGAGAGCAGGGAATTTGCGCGTCTCATGGACGGATCTCCAAATATTAAGGTACGAACGTATGCTGCCAATATGGAGGATGCCAAGTCACTGATGGGTAAGCAGGTAGTGCATGGCATACTGTTTTTCCCAAAAGATTTCAGCGAGAAGATAAATCGTGGTGAACAGGCACACGTCAGCGCCTATTGCGACATGAGCCTCATGTTGGGATATAAGGCATTGTACGAGACTGCCACCGAGGTGTCTTTTGAGATGTCTGGCAAGATACAGTTGCGTGCGTCATCTCTCACAAGTATTACCAGGCGTGACAGTGAGCTGACGCTGAATCCCATAAAGATTGACAATGTTCCGATATTCAATCCCACCGGTGGCTACGGAAATTTCCTGCTACCTGGGGTGCTTATACTGATATTACAACAGACAATGCTGTTAGGCATCGGTCTTGCCGCAGGCACAGTACGTGAGAATAATAAATTCAGAGACCTCGTACCCGTGAGCAAGCATTTCAATGGCATTTTCCGTATAATACTTGGTAAAGGACTGTGTTATTTCATGATCTACATGGTTATGGGTATGTTTGCGCTACGTGTAGTGCCCCGCATATTCGACTTCACCACATTGATAAGCGTTGGCGACACCATAGCCTTTCTTATTCCTTATCTTATGGCTTGCACATTCTTTGGCATGACCATCAGTTGTCTGATACGCTATCGTGAGAATGTGATATTACTTATCGTGTTCACCAGTCTGCCACTGCTCTTTCTCACCGGTATCTCATGGCCGCAAACGAGCATTCCGGGGTATTGGCATGTTGTATCCTGGTTGGCGCCGTCCACATTCGGCATAAGAGCTTTCCTTCGTCTGAACAGCATGGGCGGTACCCTTGGAGATGTCATTACGGAATATAATCTGCTATACCTGCAGGCTGTGGTCTATTTCGTAACCACATTCATTGTCTATCGTTGGCAGATAAACCGCACTCGCCGTCATGCGAAACGTCATTTTAGCAGGATGGAGGCATTGACGCGCGAACAGATAGAAAACAACAAAAACAGGGAGCCATAAAAATGGTTCCCTACTTGTTTGTGTTTTCCCCCTTAAGCCAAATGCAGAGTATTACTCCTCTGACCAGACATCCTTAATTTTCAACTCAAGAGACAACTCTTCATCCGAATCTGTAATAAGTTCATCATGATATACATTTTTTCTCTCTGACTGAGGCTGAATCTCCTGCATCACATTGTCCTTGATCTCCAAAGTCTTAACACTCGGCGCTAAGTATAATTTCTTTTCCATAACTATAAGGTTTTTGTGACCCGCAAGCGGGTTTTATTATTATTATTTTGTTAATTCCTTTATTATTATTTTATTTCATTTCTGATAGCCTACAATATGCTATACAAGTGCAAAGATACAATTATTTCTTAAATCACCAAAAAGATTATTACAATAATTAACACCTATTTTCATATTACGGCATAAACTTGATTTAAATCAAGGATTATGGTAAATAAAATTCCCTATCCGTCATATTTCGGAGGTATTATGTATTCAAATTTGTCAAATAGCCCAAATCCCATGCCTCTTAACAATGTCTCAGATCGATCTACATCCTCAGTGGTGTTATAATCCGGTATCAACGGAAGGCGTATTTTCACGTTGTCCACATCATATTCCTCTGACAATATTCTAAGGTTTTCCATTAGCCGGCGTGAGTCACGGTTTGTGTACCGCTCATATATAATTGGATTAGTGTCTTTCACGTCAACAATAAAAGAGTCGGTGTGTGGTAGTACGTGCCTCAAGTGAACACTGTCCACATTCAGCGCTGTCTCTATATTTATCTTCCATTCCTTGGGCTTAATTCTTGCGAACTCAGCAATAAATTCCGATCTGAGCAGCGGCTCTCCGCCACCAAAAGTTACGCCACCCTCTGTGGCAAGGAAATATATATTATCAATAGCGACCTCCTCCAGCAACTCCTGTGGTGTCATTCGTTTCCACACGCCCTTTGGTGTCAGGCACTGAGCATTCAGACAGTAGGCGCAACGCAGCGTACAACCATGAAAAGCACACAACGTGGTAACCCCCACTCCATCGGTTGCCAGACGATGTCTTACTACACCAATAAACGGTTCGCGCAGTTCATCCTCGGCCTCACCAGTATGTATATTTTTGGTTGTCTCGTTGTTTTTCATGCTGCGAAAATACAGTAAAAAATTGTAATTCCTCAATATTTTAAGTCATTTTAACAATATAATCAATGAAAATATAGTAAAAAAATGATAATTTCTTATTCATTTAATAAATAATATGTATCTTTGTGGTCAAATGTAGTACCAAAACACAAATCTTATGGGGAAGAATACTATTTACAAGGGAAAAGCCACTTGCGAGACACTTAAGAAAATACGCAAAGACTTAGCCAAGGCAAACGGAATAAAATACGAGCCACACGAGTGTACTCATGAGGGCGACTGTGCCGGCACATGCCCGGCATGTGAGCAGGAGACAAGGTATATCGAGCGCCAACTGAATATGAGGAAGTTTTCGGGTAAGGCGGCTGTCGTTGTTGGCGTTAGCGCCGGACTGATATCACTATCATCATGTAACCTGATCCGGGGCGGGAAAGACTTGGGAGGGGCTGTTGAGAACCCCAATCCCAATATCGAGAGATTAGAGGGAGAGGTGGCTGTAATGGACAGCACTGATGTATGCACCCACAATCCTGACACCGTAATCGGCAAGGAGCAACTCTTAGAGGGTGATGTGATGATTATGCCCGACTCTACAGACATTCATAATCCATAATATGTAAACGGCGATACTTCGCCGTCGTAAAACACACTGTAAACGGCGATACTTCGCCGTCACCAAAACACAAGACACATGAGCATATTCAGTAATATCAACGAAGATAACGAAAGGCAGTCTCAGAATCCGGGTATTCCGCAAGGGCAGAATATACCATATAACCAGGGCACTCAAGATGAGGAGGAACCGTTAGACGAGGAAGACCTCGATGATGACGAGGTTTTCGATGATGACCTTGATAATGAGGAAGAGTGGGAGGAATACGAAGACTTGGAAATTGACGCCCTTACCGGACAGCGTAAGAAAGTCAAGAAACGTCGTCGCAAGACTACGTCCACCAAGCGTCGCACCACGTCAAGGAAACGCAAATACAAGAAGAGCAAGATACCCGGGCTGTCGTACAGATTCTCTTGGAAAGAGTTTTTCGGCATCACCTGGCTCAAGAGGTGGTTCTCCCGTAAGACGGGCATACCAACAACCAAACAGGGTCGTCGCAACAAACTGGGGCGTATAATCCTCGGTTGGCTTGGTCTGAGTACCGACAAACGCAAGAAAAAGAAAAAATAAAAACAATCAAATAATCTATATTATTATGAACACAACAAAAATCATTTTTACGCTATTCTGTCTGATGGCTATGACTTTCATTACATCAACAAGCTGCTCTGCCACCAAGCATGACGGTGGAGTATTAGACTACATTCAATACCGCGTCACTGGAGGCATGAGCCCATACGACCGTGAGATGTGGGAACTGAAATACGATGATGACGGCAAAGCCATTCTCAACATCAAGGGCAGCAGTCCGGGAGAAGTGATTACCAAGGAGGTTGACCCCATCGTCTTTGAGAAAGTGACAGAGATTGCCATGCGCCACAAATTGTATAATGCCAGAGGGTTCTACAAGCCAACCATGATGATCCATGACGCACCGTCTGTGTCATTCTATATGCGATTTGACAAGAAGACAAGCTATAGCGCCTCCGGCGACATTCCCAAAAGCATAATGGATGGCATCAAGGAGATAGGAAAATACCTGCGTAATGAGGTGTTAGGCGACACCAAGGCATACGGCCACCTTGAGAAGTTGGACGGCATCCCGGAGAACAGCCAATGGGATGACGGCCACCCAGACTCACCTCTCTACACTTATGACGGCAAAGGCATTGATGGCATTTACGAGAATCTGGCAAATCAGTATGGTCTCAGTAATCCCCAATGGCACTACACCGTATATGAGAATAATGACAAGTCAGCGCAGTATCTTGTCGTTGAAGACTATAACTCCGGTTTTATCAATGCACTGACACGTGTTGACGGCAAATACGCTCCCAACAACCCAAATATCGCCGGCAAACTCACAGAGATTATGGCTGGAGAATATGTCAACAGCAAGGGAGACAAGTATATCATCACCAAAGACCGTATGATAACCATCTCACGCAACAACCGCGACATCGTGTCTGGCTTTGCGTTCTACGAGAAAGACGACATGATATACAACGCTATCAGTATGGGCAGTAAGTACTGGATGTTTAATCTCACCGACAAGGGTATCAACCTGTATAAGAACTCATGGTGGGATGATAAAATCAAGGACTTCACCAACGATGGTGTCAAGGAGGAGCTGACACTTGTCAAACCGGCGTCAAAAGACTTCGGCGGACGCTGGCCATGGGTCAGCGAGCGTGTCATCAACAAGGGCTGGCTCAAACTGTTCCCCAAACGTATCATGGGCTATATGAGTGCCGACATGTCTGCGCGTCAGGGATATAAGTTCAACACCATAGGCATGGAGAAACTCCGCGAGTTCTTCGATGCACTGCCCTGGTACAAACCCACCAAGGAGGCATTCGAACTTATCTTCAACGATACAGAACGCCTCAACAAACGGCTCTTAGAAAGCGAAATAAAGTATCGTAGCGCAGAGGATGACAAGCCTTTCTGCTATGAATAATTAAAAAAAATCTAAAATATCTTGGCAGAACAAAAAAAAGGTAGTACCTTTGCACCGCTTTTTGCGTAATCGCTGGCGGGAAGACGAGTTGCCCGTTATGTTGCGTAGGAAAGACAAGTCACATTTATAACAAAAAGAGAAATGGATTTAATAAAAATTGCTGAAGAGGCATTTGCCACTGGCAAAAAATTTCCCGAGTTCGGTCCGGGCGACACCATCACAGTAGCCTACAAGATTATCGAGGGTTCTAAAGAGCGTATTCAGCTCTACAGGGGTGTTGTAATCCGCATCTCCGGTCATGGAGACAAGAAGCGTTTCACTGTCAGAAAGATGTCTGGCACCGTGGGCGTTGAGCGTATCTTCCCCATCGAGTCACCCAACATTGACAGCATCGAGATTAACAAGCGTGGTAAGGTGCGTCGCGCCAAACTCTACTACCTTCGTAAACTCACCGGTAAGAAAGCCCGTATCAAGGAGAAGAGAACTCCTATTATCAAAAAGGATTAAACCGAACAGAAAAAAGTACAAACGCCGCGTCTCTATCGGGATGCGGCGTTTTCAATAAAGATTATTTGACAGCACATGCACAGATACCTACTCGACATCAGTTTTGACGGAACGGCATACCATGGATGGCAACGGCAACCCAACGGCATGTCGGTGGAGGAGCGTGTCACACAGGGACTTTCCACCCTGCTACGCCATGAGGTAAGCATCGTTGGCGCCGGACGCACCGATGCCGGCGTCCATGCCCGTCAGATGCCAGCCCACTTTGACACCGAGGAAACATTTGACTGCAAGCAATTAGCATATAAACTCAACCGTATCTTGCCCCGCGACATCGTTGTAAATGATGTCTCAGAGGTAAGCACTGACTTACATGCCCGCTTTAGCGCTACGAGCCGCACCTATCACTATTATGTGCATACACATAAGTCACCCTTCCTACGTCACTACTCCTGCCTCATCACCTATCCCCTTGATTTCCAAAGGATGAACGAAGCGGCAGCCATACTGCTACAAACAAATGACTTCGCCACTTTCTGCAAAGCCGGCTCTGATGTAAAGACCACAATATGTAGAGTAAGCCGGGCAGAATGGGTATATGAGGGTGATGCTGACCGCTGGCTCTTTGTCATAACAGCCGACCGTTTTCTCCGCAACATGGTGCGGGCTGTGGTGGGTACACTGATAGAGGTGGGCCGCGGCAGGATGAGCATAGATGATTTTCAGAAAGCCGTTGACAGCCGTCAGCGCACCCGTGCCGGCGAGAGCATGCCCGCCAATGCCCTCTTCCTCTGGCAAGTGGAATATTGAATGATTTACGATTTACTATTTGACGATTTACTATTTACTATTTACGATTTACGATTTACGATTGATTACTTTTGAGAGTCAAAACTATTTAACATAAAACACAAAACATAAAACACAAAACACAAAACATAAAACACAAAACACAAAACATAAAACACAATCAT
>JAGDAU010000039.1 GCA_017959365.1 Prevotella sp. | reverse complement strand
GTAAATTCAACTTACCTTATCTTCAGCGTTATTATTGTTATTGCTGCGAGGATAATGGTGATGATCCAGAATCTCAGTGTTATCTTTGACTCATGCACTGCTGAGTGGGGTTTCTTGATGAGATAAGTACATTCCGGGTCTAATTGTGAGTCCTGGGTGCGGAAATTGTCGTGTATGGGTGTACGTTTGAAGATACGTTGTTTCCTGCCTTTCTTCTTACCTAATTTGTAGTACCACACCTGGATAATCACGCTGAGGCTCTCAACGAAGAAGATACCGCAGAGGATAGGCAGCAGCAGCTCCTTGTGGATTATTATCGCGCCAACGGCAATGATGCCTCCTATGGTCAGCGACCCTGTATCACCCATAAAGACCTGTGCCGGATATCCGTTGTACCACAGAAATCCTATCAGTGCTCCTATGAATGCGCTGAAGAATACCACAAGCTCTTGAGAGTCAGGTATATACATGATATTCAGGTAGGATGCGTATTCTATGTGGGAACTGACATACGCCAGTATTCCCAACGCCACACCTATTATCGCCGAGTTGCCGGCGCACATGCCGTCCATGCCGTCGTTCAGGTTGGCACCGTTGGACACCGCTGTGACGACAAGTATTGTCATGATAACAAACAATATCCATCCTGCCGCAGTGCTGTAGTCGCCCATGAATCCCATTATACGCGAGTAGTCGAGGTTATGGCCTTTTATAAACGGTATGGTTGTCTGTAGCGACTTCGTGGCATTTTGTTTGTGTACTATCTCTGTTTGTGTGTTTTGGTTATCAACAGATACCAGCTCACGCATCTTCACATCGGGACTGGACCACAGCACTACGCCCACTATCAGGCCGATGCCAATCTGTCCTACTATCTTGTATTTGCCCTTCAGACCTTCCTTGTTCTTGCGGAAAATCTTGATAAAGTCATCCATGCCCCCGAGGAAGCCTAACCACAGTGTGGTGATAATCATCAGTATGAGATAGATGTTGCGTATTCTGCCCAACAGTATGATTGGTACAAGTATAGCAGTGATTATTATTACACCTCCCATAGACGGCACACCAATCTTGTTGACACCAAACGGGTCTATCTCCTTGTCACGCGCTGTCTCTGTTATCTGCTTCTTTTTCAGAAACTTGATGAATTTCTCACCAAACCAGGCAGAGATGACCAATGCCAGTATCATTGCCAGAATACTGCGGAAAGAGATGTATCCCCACATCCTGGAGCCCGGAATACCGTATTCTCCCAAAAATCTGAATATATAGTATAGCATGTTGATTTTTCAATTTTCAATTTTCAATTTCCAGCTTTCAACTCGTCAACTTGTCAACCCGTCAACTTGTCAACTCGTCAAAGATTTTCCTTAAAACCTCTCTGTCGTCATAGTGATGCTTAACGCCTTTTATCTCCTGATATGTCTCATGACCCTTGCCTGCCACGAGTATGACATCACCCTTTTGGGCAAGGGCGCAGGCGGTACGTATCGCCTCGGTGCGGTCGGTGATGCTCAGCACTTTCTTTCTCTGCTGCTGTGTGAGACCGGCGAGCATGTCATTGATGATGTCCTGCGGCTCCTCGTCACGGGGGTTATCGCTGGTGATAATCACCTGGTCGCTCTGTCTTACAGCCTCCTGTGCCATAATAGGCCGTTTGCCCTTGTCACGGTTGCCGCCGGCTCCGCACACTGTGATGACCTTACCTTTGCCGTTCAGCACATCGTGGATGGCTGAGAGCACATTGGAAAGGGCGTCGGGGGTGTGGGCATAATCTACAATGCCATGGACGCCTTGCGGTGAGTTGATGGGCTCTAATCTGCCGCTGACGCTCTTCAGAGTGCTGAGTACCACAAGGACGTCGTCCGGCTGTTTGCCCAGCATTATAGCCGTGGCATATACCGCCAACAGGTTGCTGACGTTAAACTTACCTATGAACTGCACGCCTACCTCTCTGCCGTCCACCTCAAGGTACATACCCTCAAAATGACACTCTAATATGCGGGCCTTGAAGTCTGCCATCTGCCTCACGGAGTAGGTCTTTATCTCTGCCTTCGTGTTCTGGACCATATATTGTCCGTTCTTGTCGTCGGCGTTGATGATGGCGAATGCCTTCTTGGGCAGAGCGTCAAAGAAAGCCTTCTTTGCGTCGCGGTAATTCTCGAAGGTCTTGTGGTAGTCGAGGTGGTCGCGGGTGAGGTTGGTGAAGATGCCGCCCTGGAAATACAAGCCCCCGATGCGTTTCTGTGCTATGGCGTGGCTGCTGCACTCCATGAAAGCATACTCACAGCCCTCCGCCACCATCTCGGCGAGCAGTCTGTTCAGCTCTATGGGGTCCGGGGTGGTGTGGCTTGCAGGTATCTCCCTGCCGTTGATGTAGTTGCAGACGGTGGAGAGCAGACCTGCCTTATGACCCATCTTACGGAACATATTATATAATAAGGTGGCGATGGTTGTCTTGCCGTTCGTACCCGTAACGCCCACCAGTTTGAGGTGGCGTGACGGGTCGCCATAGAATAGTGTTGCCACGGTACCTGCCACATCCTCGGTGCTGTCCACCTGGATATAGGTTATTCCATCCCGTATCTCTTCGGGCATGTCTTCTAATAATACCGCTTTGGCACCGCTGTCAATGGCTTTGCCGATGAACTTATGCCCGTCGGTCAGCGTGCCTTTCAGTGCTATGAAGAGATGTCCGTTTTCTATACGCCTGGAGTCGATATTCACTCCTGTTATCTCTATCTGGGTATCACCCGTTATGCTTTTAGGATTAACATTAACCAGCAATTCGCTTAGTGTCATTATCTGATGTATTTATTTTTTTCTTTTTTTCCCCCGGTGACGAAATCGCCGGGCACCCTGCTTTTATCCTAATGATAGCTCGCATGTCATGCCGGGCTTTATCTTTTCTCCCGGGCCGACGCTTTGCTTCTGTACCTTGCCCCTGCCGCGCAGCCTGACCTTTATACCACGGTTCTCAAGCAGATAGACGGCATCGCGCGCACCCATGCCTCTTACGTTTGGCACATGGCCGTTGTCGCTAAGGGTCTCTGGCTCAATCACTACCAGGTTTCTCTTACGGTCTGACTCTATTCGTCCCCATTGTTGGTCACCTTGGGTATTGTTGTTACGCCATTTCTTGTTGATACCTAATATCGAGAGCAGATTGTCTGCTGCGGCGATGTTACCGTCTTTTACGTCCGGCACCATCACGGAGGTACTGTCTTTAGCGTCTAACACGCTCGTTTTCACAGCCTGTGCCATAACGCCTTCGGATATCTCATGGAACACCTTTCCGCTCATGGAGCCTCCTGACGCTGGAGTGCCTGTCTTCTGAATACATACAATACAGGTGTATAGCGGTTTGTCGGCGGGGAAATAACCCACAAAGCTGACAAGATAGTCTATTGCGCCGGACTTATATCCCGATGCACCCTTTGAGATCTGTGCCGTTCCCGTCTTTCCCGCTACAGCGAAGTTCTTTGACCGTGCCGGTTTGCCGGTTCCTGATGTGACGACCTTTTTCAGCACACCTTGTATCTTGCTGATAGCCTCCGGTTTGGCTATCTGCGGTCTCATGACGTCCACCTTAAACTCCTTTACCACCTGTCCGTCTTTCAGTATCTGTTTCACGAGTCTTGGCCTTACCATCTTGCCGTTGTTGGCAATGGCGTTATAGAACGTGATGGTGTGTATGGGCGGAACCATCGTCTCATATCCTATGCTCATCCAGGGCAGGGTTGTCTTACTCCAGTAAGCGTTTTCACCGGGTTTTCGTATCCTTGCTTTCTTATAGTCATAGAGCGGTATTTTCAGGTCATCACGTAGTCCGAGGCGCTCTAAGCCTTCCACAAATTTCTCCGGGTGTTTCTTGTAGTGCTCGTCAATGAGTCTGCTCACGCCGATATTAGAGCTTTTCATCATCGCCACGCTCATAGGGATATATCCGCATCCTCCTGTCTGCCAGTTGTGGTCTCTCATCTTCGACCCGTACATCTCGTATATGCCATTACCGGTGTTTACCATGGTGGTGGTGTCTATCACGCCGTCGTCGAGGGCTACGAGCATGCTTGCCGTCTTAAAGACGCTGCCCGGCTCTAATAGGTCGCTCACGGCATGGTCTCTTATTTCTTCATAACTGCCGTCTTTTGTTTTCTCCAAGCTTACCATAGCCCTGATGTCGCCGGTTTTCACCTCCATGACAATAGCCACGCCGGAATTGGCGCTCAGCTCCTCCAGCTCTTTCCGCAGCGATGTCTCTGCCAGGTCCTGTATGCTCACGTCGAGTGTTGTCACGATGTCCCTTCCGTTCTCAGCGTCCACCGTTTTTGTGGCGAGGAAGGCGTTTCTCACCTTTTTCCTGTTTTTATATCCTGGCTTACCGCATAATATGGAGTCAAAATACAGTTCCAGTCCGTATCTTGCTGAGTCTCTCAGGTCACCTATTGTCCTGTGGGCGAGTTTGCCGTATGGCATAGCCCTTCTGTTGTGTGGCTCTGCTATGAATCCGCTTTTATATCGTGGCAGTTTGAGTATGGGCAGTTTCTCCAACTGTTTCAGCTCAGGGTAGTTAACGGTTTTTTTGCATATCCTGTAGTATCTGCGGCACTCTTTCTTTCCTTTTTCAAGGTGCATCCTCAGTGTGTCGGGGTTAAGGCCTTCTATCACTTTGCATATCCCCTGACACATGCTGTCTGCTTTCTCTTCCCACAGTGTGTCTGCCTGCGACTCAAGCATTGCCTTGAAGTCGAAGTACAGCGAGTATTCGGGTAGTGTGCTTGCTAACAGCTTCCCGTCCCAGCTGAGGATATTACCACGTATTGCGGGCACCGGCACACTGTCGCTCTGTTGTTTGGCAGCCACCTGCATCCATCTGTCTTTCTCTGCCGTCATGGTGTATGACGCCTTGGCAACGATGGCTATTGCTATTAATACTATAACCACCCATATGAGGCTATATCTTGGCGATGTCTTGCTTTTGTCAAATTTACTCATTTCTTCTTTGGTATTGTTATGATGAATGCCGGTTGGTCTGGCAGGTTAAGTAATGTGTCGTTATTCTCTCTCAGTAGTTTAAGTATCTGGCTCTCGCGGCTTTTCTCGGTTAGTATGCTTGAGCTTGACAGCGAGTGGTATTTGATGTCTTTTAGCTTGGCTTCCAGCTGTGCTATCTCAACCAGTTGGTTTTGTACGCTGAACCGGTTGGAGGTGTACAGTACGAGGATAAGCATGATGAGCAGAAGAAGCCACACCTGCCGTCTCACGATAGGAGAGGCCAACAGGTTGGCATTGATCATTCTCCAGATGGAGAAATTAGATGACTGCGGCTGCTCCTCCTCTCTTGCCTGCCTTTCAATAGCCTCCTTCAGTTTTTGTCTGCTCGTGATGTTACGACCCTCATCGTCGCCATCCGTGTCATTGTCGGCCGCCATGTCGTCATCGTACTCCTGTTCATCATCCTCATACCCCATATCATCGTCTTCGAGGTCTGGTATGATCTCGTCAAACCTTTCCGTATCTGTCAACGGGGTGGGGTATTCTTTATCCTCTTTTCTGTTGTTCATCTTTTCTCTGCTATCCTGAGTTTTGCGCTTCTGCTGCGCGGGTTTATTGTCGTCTCCTCTTCGGAGGGGGTAATCACTTTGCTGTTGATAATCTTGTATCTTGACGCCGCACGTCCGAAGATGATGCTCTCGGGACTGTTGTCATCGGCGGGTTTGATGATGTTTTTTACCATACGGTCCTCAAGGGAGTGATAGGTGATAACCACTAATCGTCCTCCGGGCCTCAACACCTCTGTAGCGGCGTTAAGCATCTCCTTCAGCGACTCCATCTCACCGTTCACCTCTATCCTGATGGCTTGGAACACCTGTGCCAGCTCCTTTTTCTGCTGTGCGGGTCTGATGGCCTTGCTCACCGTTTCTACCAGCTGCGTGGTGGTGGTGATGGGGCTCTGTCTCCTTGCGGAGCATATCATAGCCGCCATGCGTCTGGCGTTTCGCAGTTCACCGTATGTATATAATATGTCTGCCAGCCGTGCCTCTGGATAGTCATTCACCACCTGACTGCCACTCAGTGTCGCCCTGCTGTTCATCCTCATGTCTAAAGGTCCGTCAAAACGGAACGAGAAGCCTCGCTGCGCGTCGTCGAAGTGGTGGCTTGAGACACCGAGGTCGGCGATGATGCCATCCACTCCATCCACATCATAATACCTCATCCAGTTGCTCAGAAACCTGAAGTTAGTCCTTACGAACGTAAATCTCCGGTCGTTGGCAATGTCGGGACTGTTCGCACACATATTGTCGTAGGCGTCGGCGTCTTGGTCAAAACCAAAGAGCCTGCCCTCAGGGCCGAGCCGGCGTAGTATCTCCCTGCTGTGTCCGCCTCCTCCGAATGTCACGTCGATGTAAATGCCGTTTTTCTTGATATTCAGACCATCAACGCTCTCTGTCAGGAGTACAGGAGTGTGGTATGTGTTGGATGGGTTATTCATTGGCTGGCTGGGTTTTTTCCCCGACGCCGGAAGCGCCGGGCACTCTGGCTGTGGTTAGGCTGGCGCCGGCGACTGAATCGCCGGGCGCTGTGGCTTGGCTGTTGCCCATCAGGGCCTCTAATGCAGCGCTGAAATCTTCAGCCGACATGAATGGCTCGTCGTTGTCGTCGTTTCTCCATACTTCTATGGAGTCACCCATTCCGATGAACTTCACCTGCTGGTCGATATTCGCCATCTTAAGGTATTTCTTGGGCAGTAGGATACGCCCGTTACCGTCAATAGTGAGTTTCTCTACGTCGCTCACAAATTGCCTATAGACGAGTTGCTCCCTTGCGTTCCACCTGTTAAGGCGTGCCCTCATGAGGTCCATCTGTTCATTCCATACCGACTCCGGGTAAAGCACTAAGCAAGGCTGGAAGATATCCCGCCTCAGCACGATGGTCTCCTCACCTGCTGTCTGCAAGACCTTCCTGAACGTTGCCGGCAGGAAAACCCTGCCTTTAGCGTCTGTTTTTGCCTCTATGTTACCTAAAAATCGCATGTTCACTGTTATTTTGAGATTTTGACCACAAAATTAATGATTTTCCTCCACAATCCCCCACAATTCCCCACAAAAATAAAATATTGTAGCATTTTTAAACTCTTTTAACGATAGATGAGGATGTGCAACATTCTGTTTTGCACATTTGGCGGAATATGAGAAATGATTTTTCCTTCTGTTGGGTTGACAAGTTGACGAGTTGACGAGTTGAAAAGTTGATAGATCGGCATTTCGGTGGCGCCTAATTCTATCGATATTCCGATATCCCGATATCCCAAGATAACGAAAACTATCTAACATAAAACACAAAACATAAAACATAAAACACAAAACATAAAACACAACCTCAAAATCATAGCAAATTGTTTGAAAAAAGACAAAAAATTTAGAAAAATGAAGATTTTTTTTAAAAAACAATTGATAATTGAAAAAGTTGAATTAACTTTGCATTTCACTTGTGAGATACTAAAACATGGAGATAGCAAAAAAGACTGTAGATGTAGATCTGATACTCAACCAGAAAATGGGTAAAAAGGCACGGTATGTGCCGTCATTTGCAAGAAAATGGCTTAAGCATATCGTACATCAGGATGAGGTGAACAGATTCCTCTGGGAGAGTCGTGACCTGAAGGGAACGGAATGGCTTGAGGAATGTGTGAGGTATCTTGATATGACACTTGATGTGGTGGGTAAGGAGAACCTGCCAGACAAGGATGACGGAAAGCTATACACTTTCGTCTCCAACCACCCCCTCGGTGGGGCTGACGGTGTGGCGCTCGGATCGATCATCGGACGTCACTATGACGGTAAGTTCCGCTATCTGGTGAATGATATCCTTATGAACCTGCCCGGTCTCGCACCAGTGAGCATAGGCATCAACAAGACGGGCAATCAGTCAAGGAATTTCCCTGAGATGGTGCGTGCTGGCTTTGCCAGCGACAACCACATGCTGATGTTTCCTGCCGGATTATGCAGCCGTAAGACAAATGGTGTGATACGCGACCTGGCTTGGAAGAAAACATTTATTAGCAAGAGTGTTGAGACACAACGCGATGTAGTGCCAATACATTTTGGAGGTCAGAACTCTAATTTCTTCTATGGTTTAGCCAACCTGTGTAAGAAACTTAATATAAAGTTTAATATTGCCATGCTCTTCCTCGTGGATGAGATGTATAAGAATGTTCATAAGACATTCCGTGTGGCGATAGGCAAACCTATCCCATGGCAGACCTTCGATAAGTCGAAGACACCTGTGGAGTGGGCACAGTATGTGCAGGACATCGTGTATAAACTATAGTTGACAAGTTTACGAGTTTACGAGTTGACGAGTTGATAGTCAAAACTATTTAACGCAAAACACTAATAGATTTACTATTTGACAATTGACTATTGACTATTGATTAGTTTCGCTATTAAGCATCAAAACTATATCACTCTAAACTTTAAACATTAAACTTTAAACCAACAAGTTGAGCGAAAGCGAAACTTGAATTAACATAAAACATAAAACATAAAATCATAAACTCCAATGATGGAAGAGATAATCCAACCGATTGACAAAGGATTGCTGAAGAAAGAACTCGTACCGGAGTTGCAGATGAGAACAACCAACAGAAGCCACAATGAGATATATGTGGTTACTGCTGAGAACGCACCTAATGTGATGCGTGAGATAGGTCGGCTCAGGGAGATCGCCTTCCGCTCTGCAGGAGGTGGAACAGGACTCGCCTGCGACATCGATGAGTTTGACGTGGGTGACAACTGCTACAAGCAGCTTATTGTGTGGAACCCCGAGGAGGAGGAAATCATCGGCGGCTACCGCTATCTCTTAGGGTCGGAGTGGAAAATCGACGACAAGGGACAGCCAATACTCGCCACAAGCCACATGTTCCATTTCTCACAGAAATTCCTTGATGAGTATATGCCTTATACTGTTGAGTTAGGCAGGTCTTTTGTGTCGTTGGAATATCAGAATGTAAGAAAAAACACAAAGAGCATCTTTGCCCTTGACAACCTGTGGGATGGTCTGGGGGCACTCACCGTCATCAACCCCGAGCTGAAGTATTATTTCGGTAAGGTGACGATGTATCCTAACTATATCCGTCGTGGAAGGGATATGATACTCTATTTCCTGAAGAAGCATTTCGATGACAAGGAAAACCTCATTGTGCCGATGAAACCGCTGAAGATAGAGACCGACGCCATGGAGCTGGCATCCATCTTCTGTGAGGAGGATTTCCGCAGCGACTACAGGATACTTAATAACGAGATACGTAAGTTAGGATATAATATCCCGCCATTGGTGAATGCCTATATGAACCTCCGCCCAACGATGAAACTGTTTGGTACAGCCATCAACTACGGTTTCGGAGATGTGGAGGAGACTGGAATTCTGATTGCCGTGGATGAGATCCTCGAGGACAAGCGAAAACGACATATTTACAGTTTCGTGAAGAGTCACCCGGAGGCTTTCAAGTTCACAAGCGGAGCAAACAACCTGATATATAAAGAGAAGTAGCCGTGATATACAAATAGAGGCAGCCAACAGGCTGCCTCAATTTGTATGTTTTATGTTTTGTGTTTTATGTTTTATGTTAAT
>JAGDAU010000038.1 GCA_017959365.1 Prevotella sp. | reverse complement strand
CAGGTGAGAAGGTATGCATCCATGTAATGATGCCTATACAGCGGTCTTCATTATTAGCAGCCTGCATTATCTGCTCTACCTCTTTACTGGAGTTGTCAGTTCCTGTATACACCACCTTTACAGGAATGTTACCACTTGCGTTAAGACCTTCCACCATTTCTTTGGAATGACCATCCACTTGCGTCACAGCGTCACCTCCATACAACAACTGTGCGCCGGTCACCCACCATATCTCAAAATTCTCAAACATATAATATCTATATTATTAAAAATTAAAAAAATTAAACTTATAACCCAACCAGAGTGCTCGGTGCTTCCGGCACCGAGCCCCCTTCATTTCTTCTGACCATAGTAGGCATTCGGACCGTGTTTGCGGGAGAAGTGTTTCTCTATGAGCAGAGGGTTCATGGATGTCTCTGGATTCACCATATAAGAGATATATGCCATCTTCGCCACCTGCTCTGCCACTACAGCATGGTAAACGGCCTGGGCAGCATCCTTACCCCATGCGAACGGACCATGATTCTTCACCAATACGGCTGGAGTATGAACAGGGTTGATATTATCCCTACGGAAGCGGTCTATGATAACAACACCCGTTTCTTTCTCATATTCCGGCATCTGCTCTGCTGTCATATCGCTTGTGCATGGTATGCAGTCATGGAAATAGTCAGCATGAGTGGTGCCGATATTCGGGATATCACAACCAGCCTGTGCCCAAGCTGTGGCGTATGTGGAATGTGTGTGTACAATGCCACCCACCTCAGGGAAAGCCTTATAAATCTCAATGTGTGTAGGTGTGTCGCTGGAGGGGTTGAGGTCGCCCTCAACCACATTACCCTCCAAGTCAACCACTACCATATCAGATGCTTTCATTACATCGTACTCTACACCAGAGGGCTTGATAACCACCAGTCCCGACTCACGGTCGATAGCGCTCACATTGCCCCATGTGAATATTACAAGATTGTGTTTCACTAAGTCAAGATTGGCTTGAAACACCTTTTCTTTCAGTTCTTCTAACATACTATTTATGATCTAATTACCAAAGTGCGATGTACAGTATTGTGAGAATCACAATTACCGCAATGGCACCGATATTGAAAGTACGGTCGGTGTGGAAGTAAGAAAGGTCCACTCCAATAGCTTTCGGATCCTGCACTTTGTCCTTTGCATTAGAACGCAGATATATACCAAGTACAAAGAATAGCAGGGCGAGGAAGAAGATTGCCTCAAAACCGTAGTTCACCAGTTCCTTAGACATCATTGAGAACACGCCGACAACTAAGCATACGGCAGCACCGATGAAGAGCACCCGAGCCCAGAACAACTGCGTCTTGATAGTCTTGGCATCAAGCTCATCAGCAGGAACAGCCTTCTTGGACATGAATGACAGACCGAAGAATACTATTACCAGACCAAGGAATACATAACCCATACGGAGCAGGAACGGCACATCGGGCATTAAGAACTTGAACAGTATAGAGAATACGAAGGTGCATATAGCGGCTGCCACGGCAGCTGTGCCGGAGGCACGTTTCCAAAGCAGTCCGAGACCGAAGATTACCACTACGCCCGGATATACGAAACCTGAGTACTCCTGTATAATCTGGAACGCCTGGTCAGCACCACCCATGATTGGATAGACAGCCAGAACTGCCAGCAATAGGGCGCAAACAGATGTCAAACGACCAATGTTAACAAGTTTCTTCTCAGAAGCCTTCTTGTTGATGAACTGCTTATAGATGTCCATCGTAAAGATTGTGGATGTACTATTGAACATAGATGCCAATGATGATATCACAGCGGCTGCAAGAGCAGCAAATGATAATCCCTTGACAACAATAGGCGTAAAGTTACGGATAAGGAACGGATAGGCATCATCAGAACGCTCGATAGAACCGGCAAGGGTGTCGTAGAGTTCTGGTTTCTGTGTCATTATATAGAATGCACATACACCGGGGATACATACAATAAACGGAATAAGTATCTTAAGGAATGCAGCAAAAATCATACCTTTTTTAGCCTCTGAGAGAGACTTAGCGGCAAGACCCTTCTGGATAATATACTGGTTGAAACCCCAGTAACCCATATTGGTAAGCCAGAGGGCACCAACGATAACAACGATACCCGGGATGTCAAAATACGGGTCTGACGGCTGGACAACGTTGCCGGCTGCATCTGTAACACCATTGATGATAGGATAAAGTTCCTCATTGCGCGTCACAATAAGGTTGAAGTGTTTATCACCGTCTATATTACCCAATTCCGACATTATGTTCGCAAGGGCGCCGAAGGGGTTGCTCGCGCCTACATGAGGAGCGATAACGTCAAGGGCAGCGTAAGCTGTGATAAGACCACCACCAACGAGGAATGTCACCTGCATCACATCGGTCCATGCCACAGAGGCGAGACCGCCGTAGATACTATACAGACCGGCTATAACGAAAAGACAAATGATGATAACCATCAATGTCATATCCACATTCATGCCGAGGAACACACCTGCCACAGCCGGCAGACCGAGAATCTGCTTGATGGCGAGAGCACCGAGCCAAGCCACAGACGTGAGGTTGATGAATACATAAAGGAAAAGCCAGAAGATAGAGAATGCCAGACCTACACCCCAGTTGTAACGCTCACGCAGGAACTGCGGAATGGTGAATATCTTCTTCTCAATCATCACCGGCAACAGGAATTTTGCCACCACAATGAGCGTAGCTGCCGCCATCAACTCGTATGCAGCCATGGCAATACCTGATTTAAAGGCAGAGCCAGACATACCGATAAACTGCTCAGCTGAGATGTTGGCAGCGATGAGTGATGCACCCACAGCCCACCAAGTCAGAGTGTTACCTGCGAGGAAATAGTCTGTTGATGATTTCTCCTCACCTTTCTTACTACGTGACAGGAACATACCCATTCCCACCAGGATAACAATGTAAACGATGAAGACTAAATAGTCAGCCATCGCAAAACCATTGTTTTTTAGCGCTTCTAAAATAGTGTTCATTTTAATAATTTTATTTTATTGTTTTTATTATTTATTTCACAGAGAAACGATATGCCAAATGGCTGTAATACTTCTCACCGGGCTTAAGATACGGGCTTGGCCAGTCTTTCTGGGTGGGGGAGTCTGGATATTTCTGACTCTCAAGACAGACAGCCACCTGCTTGGGATATTTAATACCATGCTTACATACCACGCCTGTACCTTGGAAATTACCTGTATATACCTGTACGCCGGGCTCATTGGTAAACATCTCAAGGAATATTCCGGTCTTGGGTGAATAGAGTGACGCACACACCTGAGTGTCATCACCTTTACCATCTTTATATGTGTTCAGACACCAGTTGTGGTCATAGCCATTAGCATTGCGGATCTGTGCGAATGTGGTGTCTATTATCGTCTCGGCTATGACATGAGCCTTGCGGAAATCCATAGGAGTACCCTCCACAGATTTTATCTCACCCGTAGTCATATATGTCTCATCAGAAGGAGTGAAATTATCTGCATTGATATACATCTCCATATCCATACCGGAATTGGCGGGGTCGCCATTGAGGTTGAAGTAAGAGTGGTTGGTCATATTGACCACTGTCTCCTTGTCCGTGGTGGCCTCCATGACGATATCAAGAGTGTTGTCACCCGTAACAGTATATGTCGTGGTGGCAGTAACCGCACCGGGGAAACCGTTGTCACCGTCGGGAGACACTATGGTCAGTTTGAGTGTTGAGTCATTAAGCTGCTCAGCGTCATACACCTGATACATCCATCCAGAGAAGCCACCATGCAGACAGTGACCAAAGTTGTTCTTGGGTAACTGATACTCCTTACCCTCAACGGTGATTTTACCATCTTTGATACGATTGGCGTAACGGCCTACAGAAGAGCCGTAGTCACTGGGAGAGTTGACGGTGTCAGCATACTGGGCGATATTGTCATAACCCAATACTACATCCGTCATCTTGCCATTACGGTCAGGAACAATAACCGACACTACCCTACCGCCAAAATTGGTTATACACACCTCCATACCTTTACTGTTTTTAAGAGTGTAGAGTTTGGTAGGCTTACCATTGATCACACTGTCAAACATGGCTGGGTCAAGCTGCGATTGAGTCAGCAGCCTCTCTGAGTTTTTGTCACACGCAGAAAATGCGACAACAATCGCTGCCGCCACCATTAAAAAACTTGTAATTTTCCTCATGTTTTTATAATAGATTATGTAGATTTTCAGCTATTTTCAAATAATGGGTGTAAAGTTACACTTTTTTTTCTTACCTCACAAGAAAAATTCAAGTTTTTTATCTTTTATTTCATTTGGATTTTATAATTTTGCATTTTAGAATAGAAATCTTTCCGAAAACATGACAAAACAACAAAAAAAAACAATAATTACATTATGGAAAAACTGATTATCAATTCTTATGATGAGTTTGCCGCATATCTCGGCAAAGACTTAGGAGCTTCTGAGTGGCTCCTCATTGATCAAGAGCGTATAAACCTTTTCGCTGACGCCACACTGGACCACCAGTGGATTCACGTTGACACTGAGCGTGCCAAGGAGGAGAGCCCATATAAGAGTACAATAGCCCACGGTTACCTCACATTATCTGTACTACCATACTTATGGGATCAGATTGTTGATGTGAGAAATATTAAGATGCTTGTCAATTACGGCATGGATAAAATGCGTTTCGGACAAGCTGTTGTAACCGGCAGCAGAGTGAGGCTGGTAACAAAACTGCATAACATAGCCAACCTGAGAGGTATATGCAAGACGGAGATAGCCTTTAAGATTGAGATAGAAAACCAGCGCAAACCTGCCCTTGAGGGTATAGCTTCATTCCTCTACTATTTTAATTAAGTTGACGAGTTGACAAGTTGACAAGTTGTTTGTTAGTTGACGAGTTGACAAGTTGTTTGTTGTATATACTGTTCTTAAAGATAATTTAATGGAAGAGAAAGATATTATTCAATTACCCGACAATGCATTCACGGAGTTGAAGGAGGGTGAGGAGTACAAACCGGTGATGAATCCCGGGAAGAGTTATCCGGAAGTTAACGGATGGTCTGTGACATGGGGTGTAATCATGGCGATGCTCTTCAGCGCTGCAGCAGCATATCTTGGTCTGAAAGTGGGTCAGGTGTTTGAGGCGGCGATACCGATAGCAATAATCGCTGTTGGCCTCTCAACAGCTACAAAGCGCAACAAGGCCCTTGGCGAGAATGTCATTATCCAGAGTATAGGCGCATGTAGCGGTGCGGTGGTGGCAGGAGCAATATTCACACTGCCGGCTATATACATCCTGCAAGCCAAATACCCAGACATGACCGCCGACTTTGTTAAGATATTCACGGCATCGGCGCTCGGTGGAATTCTCGGCATACTGTTTCTTATCCCGTTCCGCAAATATTTCGTCAGTGACATGCATGGCAAATATCCATTCCCGGAGGCTACTGCCACCACACAGGTTTTAGTAAGCGGAGCCAAGGGAGGCGAACAGGCCAAACCATTGCTGTTAGCGGGTTTGGTGGGTGGCCTTTATGATTTTATCGTGGCATCCTTTGGCTGGTGGAACGAGAATTTCACATCCAGGGTTGTCGGCTTCGGCGAGACACTGGCAGACAAGGCAAAATTGGTATTTAAAGTGAACACCGGAGCAGCAGTCTTGGGTTTAGGCTATATTGTCGGATTGAAATATGCTATGTATATATGTCTTGGCAGCTTAGCCGTCTGGTGGGTCATAGTACCTGTTATGTCACTTATCTACCACGATACAATCCTCAACATTGGTGGTGCGGAAGTGACACAGACAGTAGGCGCCATGTCACCAGAGGTGATATTCAAGACCTACGCCCGCAGTATTGGCATTGGTGGTATCGCTATGGCTGGTATCATTGGTATCATTAAGTCGTGGGGTATCATCAAGGGTGCCGTTGGATTAGCTGCCCGTGAGATGAAAGGCACTCATAATGAGGCTGCCGACATTAAGCGTACTCAGCGTGACCTGTCGTTTAAGTTTATTGCTATTTGTTCAATAGCCACAATAGCCATTACATTCCTGTTCTTCTGTTTCGGCGTTATGCACAACCTGATGTTTGCCATCATCGCCATACTGCTCGTAACAGTAATAGCATTCCTCTTCACCACAGTGGCAGCAAACGCCATTGCCATCGTAGGCAGTAATCCTGTGAGCGGCATGACCCTGATGACACTTATTCTTGCCAGTGTGGTGATGGCAGCTGTAGGACTGAAGGGCTCAGGCGGTATGCTTGCGGCACTTATCATGGGTGGTGTGGTTTGTACAGCCCTTTCCATGGCGGGATGTTTCATAACAGACCTAAAGATCGGTTACTGGCTCGGTTCTACACCACGCAAGCAACAGCAGTGGAAGTTCCTCGGCACCATAGTAAGTGCGGCTACCGTTGCCGGCGTTATGATGCTTCTTAACCAGACATACGGTTTCGACCCGGAGAAGCCCGGTCATCTTGTGGCGCCACAGGCTAATGCTATGGCTGCCGTGATAGAGCCTATGATGAACGGTGCCGGAGCCCCTTGGCTGCTCTATGGCATTGGTGCATTGATAGCTATCATTCTCGACCGTTGTAAGATACCCGCCTTGGCATTCGCCTTAGGTATGTTTATTCCATTGGAGCTCAACATACCACTTGTTGTAGGAGGTGCCATCAATTGGTATGTGACAAGTCGCTCTAAGGATGAGGAGGTTAACAAGGCGCGCGGAGATAAAGGCACTCTTATTGCCAGCGGTTTCATTGCCGGTGGAGCTTTATTGGGTGTTGTCAGCGCATTGCTGAAATTCCTCGGTGTTGACATGGTCAACACGGTATGGCTTGAGAACAGCTGGTCGCAGGTGGTTTCCCTATGCGCCTATATTCTCCTGATAACCTATTTCATCATTGCAGCTAAATCGGCAAAGGCAAAATGACAACTCAAGTTCGCATTCGCTCAACTTGTTGTATTTTGTGTTTTATGTTTTATGTTAAATAGTTAAGCGCTATCAACTCGTCAACTAACAAACAACTTGTCAACTCAACTGGAGCTTGCGAAAGTTGAATAAAAAAATAAGTAGGGATGTTTGGTAAGCCCCGGCATTAGCCGGGGTTTATCAGTTTGTTAATCTATAGTACACCAACTCTCTCATTGCCGCTACATCAGCAGGAGAGATGTTATATATGAGCAACATCTGGGCATCGTTATCAAACTCACCTGTTATCATCTCATAGATTGACTTACCACCACCCAACTCTTTCTTCTTAGCCTTCAGGAATGAGGCAAAGGCGGTTGCAGCGTTCTCTATTTCATTGTCTATCCAGTGACAATAACCCATATTAAGATAATCCTCAGCCCGGGTATCTGTATAAGAGGTAGTAAGTCCGGCGAGTATAGCCTTCGCCTGGGAGGCACGACCAGCTAATAACAACACCCACGCCAATACTCTCTTAACGCTCACATTACCATCGTAAGTGATGTCAAGCCTGTATAGGTCATTGATGGCTGTCTCATACTGGCATAGTTTAGCACGCGCTATATCAAGATTCAACTGATAGAACAAGTTGTCGGGCTTACGGGCTACAAGCTTACTATAATACTCTGCCGCCTCATCCCATCGCTCTGAAGACACTGACACACGCGCTAAAGCCCTTAGAGTGATAAGTAGCGGTTCCTCTCCATTCACCTCTAACGCCTGGCTGAGCAAATTGTAAGCCTGTAAGAGATCTCCGTCACGCTCGCTAATAAAAGCCTTATAGGTTAGATAGGCAGGACTGTCGGTATCATTATATGAATTTATTAGCGTTGCCAGCTGGCCAACATATTTTTTCTTATATAGGAAACGGGCAAGGCTGTTTCTGCAATCAGTCAACGCAGGATTACTGAAAGCTTTCGATGCGAGGAAAAGACATCCTGTAGCATTATCCTTTATATCAAAAGGATTTGCGAAGGCTCCCGCATTATCATACAACCGGAAGAAACGGTAGAGATCCATGAGATAGAGGCGACGTTTGTAAGTGGATGTATTAAACTCCTCCAGTTTCTCACCCATACTGAAGGCCTCATCAGAGTCAAGCATCTCACGTATGCTCTCTGGCAACCGCTCCAAGACAGTGGAAAGGGCAAAGGCAAGAGAGTATTTATCACTATCACAGAAAGGGGCACCGTTCATTATATTGTTTAACACACTCACAGAGCGCAATTTTTCCTTAATGCCCTTCAACTCCGGATGGTCGGTATAGAATGGCACAAACCAGTTGGCAAGACGATAGAAGAAAGCGTAGCGTTTCATCTTCGAGAAACCACCGAAATATATATCCGATCCCTGTTTCTGCATCTCCACCATCCGTTGGAACGCCTGCTCCACCTTCTCCATCTTCTCATCCTCTGCATCGGGATTGAGGATGTCATTTATTGAGTCCTCCTCCTTTTCCTCGATAATGCCAAATTTATTAATCTGAAACTGTTGATTATTGATAATATCCGGCATTATATCCTTGCTGATGATATCTGTGGCGTCATCGGTGTGGCAGCAATATATCAACTGCATCTGAGTCTCAAGCAACTCTTTCCGGATATTCTCATCAGCAAACAATGGTTCCAACAACTCATCCTGACGGAGACTGGGTATTGAGTGTTGCTCGGCTGTGAGAAGCCATCCAACAAGAGCGCGCTCACGGACGAGGTCATTATCTGACTCACGGTACACATTAACAAGAACAGTAAACTTTCTACGGTCATAGATATTGATGTTTGCCACAGTGATGGCACTCACAATAAGCAGGGCGTCGTTGATGTCCGTCTCAGCGGATGTTAATAGGGATGTATAGACATCACGCTCCGCTGCGCTCCATTGCATCGATGTGACGATATACTCAAAGAGCAGGAGCATATAGTCATAATGCTGTTTGTGTATCTCTTCCAACCTGCTCTCTCTCACCTCTTCTATCTCAAGCGATGCCATTGTCAGGTCGGTGACGTATGTACGTAACGTGTCACCCACGCTCTCTGGGCTGAAGTCAATGTTACGGGTATGGTTATGGCTGTCAATATATGGCTGCCGATTCCTTCGCCACTCTCCCATCAGCACGTCAGCGGCAATGGAATATGTTGCTGAGCCGATATTGTTAAGCACCTCTGCCCTCTTATCATCATCATATCCCTTTGCATAATAGTCAAGCATACGCTCATAATCATCTCTCACGGACACAAGGCGTGGCCGCTGAGAGGTGATATTATTATCTATCATATATTTTTCTAATCGGCGTATGGCGTATCCTATACGCTGATTGGCAAGAAGACTTGCCACAGTTGTCAGTATATTGTCTTGCATATTTATTTAGTTGACGAGTTGACAAGTTGTTTGTTAGTTGACAAGTTGTTTGTTAGTTGACAAGTTGTTTGTTAGTTGACAAGTTGTTTGTTAGTTGACAAGTTGTTTGTTAGTT
>JAGDAU010000037.1 GCA_017959365.1 Prevotella sp. | reverse complement strand
CTGAAAATGGAATGACAAGAAACAGAATGCATCCAGCCGTTTCAATACGGTTGGATGCATTCGTTTTTCCTTTTATGTTAAGGTGCTGATGCTAATACCCTTTTTCGTTTAAGTATTCCCATTTCTTGTTTTTATTTTATTATTTATCTCAGAATTCAAATAGCACCCTGCCGTTGATTTGTCTGCCTGTGAGGTAGTTGGGTACCGCATATTGCTGACTTGTAACATCCGTAATCCAGTAATAACTATTGACATTGTTGATGCCAAGAAGGTTCAGACCATCGATACCTAACCATATATTCTTGAAAATACTCTTCAGATGCCGGTCATCATTTTTCAACGCACGGTAGCTCATGCCGATATCCACACGTTTGTAAGCCGGTGCCCTGAAACTATTAGTCTCTAATTCCCGGTGAGGAGCGCCAAAAGGCAGACCATCGGCGTAAGCCAGTTTCAGAGACATCTTCCATCTGTCTGTATGAGGGAAATAATCGGTAAAGAAGAGATTTACGGCATAACGCTGGTCGGTGGGCATAGGTACGCTCTTACCGTTGAGATTCATTTTGGTGTCCATAACAGACAGGCTCAGCCAACTGTCAGTACCTGGTACAAACTGGCCATATAGTTTGAGGTCTATTCCCATCGAGTGGCCGCTGCATCTGTTTTCACCATAATACACAACCTTTACGTTGTTGACACTGTATGGCACAAGATTAGACAGAGCCTTATAGTAAATCTCTGCCGTAAACTTATAAGGCAGGTCTTTAACCCTAAACCTATAATCAACACCACCAATGAAGTGTATTGACCGCTGACTCTTGATTTTGTCGTTCAGTGTAGCGTAGGTGATATGATTTATTGTTGTAGTGTCTCGCAACTCTTTGAAGAACGGTGCCTGATAATACATTCCTGTAGCTATACGGAACGTGACGTCATGGTTGAATGCCGGTATTATGCCGAGCGAAACCCTTGGGCTGAGTATTGACTCTCCGTTAAAACTCCATCTGCTGAATCTTAGACCGTAGTTAAGCGTAAAGAAGGTGTGCTCACCCCAGCTTGAGAATTTCCATGTGTCCTGGATATATCCCTCAAAACGGTTTGCGTTGAGTTTGTTTTTAGCGTTTAGGGAGTAAATCATATATAGGTCGTTGCCAGTATGAGGTACGCTATATCCAGCGCTGTCACGCATCTCGTATTCACGGCTGTTCTCCTTGATATGTTCCTTTTTATATGTCAACCCAGCCTCAATGCTGTGTTTCTTGATTTTTGTATTGAACATCAGTTTCAGGCTCTGTACGTTTGCCTCAAGATAGTTTCGCGTGTGGTCCATGTATGTTCCAACACCAAGGTTTTCACTTGTCTCTGTCTGTGTGAGCCAGTATTGTCCCTGAATATCATAACGTTCAGACTCCTTTGTGTAGAAAGCACTACCAATCAAAGAGATCTTGGTATTGTCATTGATATGTCGTGTTATGCCTACAGAGCCGAAATATGTTCGGAAAAGGTCTTTCTCCTGACCGTCAAAATAGACCTTGAATGACTTGACATTCTCCATCGTTCCGAATTTTGTCTCACGGTCTTCCGGTTTGAAGTTATAGTGGTTCTCATTGATGTTTCCAATGATGTCGAATGTCCACCGTTTGTTTGGCTGATAGCTCAGGTAGGTCTGATAATCAAGGAAGTTAGGATTATACTCACCCTTTGTTTCCAGAGTTCCCAACAAGTAGCGGTTGGTCTTATACCTCACACCGTTTATCCACGACAGTTTTTTTGTACTGAACCCCATGTATGCGGTAGCGCCTAACAGACTTGCGCTTATACTTGCCTCAAAATCCTTAGGCTTCTTATATGTTATGTCAAGAACACTTGACATCTTGTCGCCATATTTAGCCTCAAAACCGCCAGATGAGAATAATATTTTCTCAACCATGTCAGGATTGATAGCCGAGAGTCCCTCCTGCTGTCCGCTCCGCACCAAGAAAGGCCGGTAAACTTCCACACTATTGATATATAGGCTGTTCTCATCAAAACTACCGCCTCTCACATTATATTGGCTTGACAGCTCACTGTGTGTGGACACACCAGCCTGACTCTGGATAAGGTCTTCGACGGCGTTTCCGCTTGCGCTCGGGGCGTTCTGAATATCCTTTATGTCAAGCTGTTGTGTTGTTCCTGTTTGCCTTACCGTCTCCACCACTTGCAGTTCCTGTAGGGTGTTGTCATCAAACAGTTGTATTAGCAGTGTCTGTTTCCCTTTAGGGTTTCTCAATACACGTGTCTTAGCTTTATATCCCACCATCGAGAACCTCACAACCACAGAGTCGGCACTCTGTACCTCCATGCTGTATTCACCCTTCAGGTTGGTCATCACCAGTCTGTTCTGGCTTGGAACGGTAACACTTGCCAGTTCGATAGGGTTATTGTCACGATCTGTTACTTTACCCTGCAGGGTAAATGTCTGTGCCATGGCATTAATGCTAAATGCCATGACTATGATAAGTGAATATATAATTCTTGCCATACTGATTATTGTAACGCTAATAAAAGCCTATTTATTGTATATAGTGCTTTTTTTCCTTTTTGATATAAAAAATAATCTGCTTGAAATTTTCTTTTTCATGAATTAATTACTAAATTTGCATCGTAGTATGAACAAACTTAAAGAAAATAATCAAATATAATATACTCATGAAAAGACTTTTACTAACTCTATGTGTTATGTTGTCTTGTGTAGTGTGTTCTGCCCAAGATAAAGTAGATTATGGAATTATGGTGGCAGGTGTTGCGGTAACCAGCTATAACGCCAGCAATGTGACGAGTTCGGACATTCAGGGAAAAGTGTATTACAACGCTACAGAAAATACCTTGTATCTTGAGAATGCCACTATCAAAGTAAATACGTCGTATCAACTTAAGCATGGTATAAAGTGTAGCAGAAATGTGACAATAAAGGTGGTGGGCAGCTCAAAAATAGAAGCTGACTCCCCAAATATCTATTGCATTCAGGTGGTGGAGGGATTTAATGTGAAGCTGACCGGAGCTTCCGGGTCACAACTGACGGTAAGTGCTCCATATTCCAAAGCTCTGTATATGGGTATCAACTCAACCTTGACATTGCAAGGCAGCATCACTGTTAAGGCAACCGGCGTAAATGCTGTCTCCGGATATGATGGTAATACGGAGAAACTTAAATTAGAGGGTCTTTCATCGCTAACTGCTAAAGGTAGCAGTGGCTCTGTGGTAAATGTCAAAGAGGTTGAGGCTATTATAGTCTCTCCCACAGATGCCGTCTTCAGAACTAATGCTCATTATATAGCAACACAGTCCAATATGTATGAGCCAACGACAAAGGAAGTGATAATGTCTGCCCCAGAGTCTTTTGATTTTAAAGTTGCTGACGTGGAGGTTAATACTTATAATTATACCAATATCAAAAGTAATCTGATACAGGGAACTGTTAGCTATTCCCCTTCGTCAAAGACTCTCAGACTCACAGACGCAACTATTAATGTATCTGATGCTGTAGGTATAAACAACTATAGTCAAGACAATCTTAACATAATGTTAATAGGAACGAATAAGATTATCGGCACGAATGGAACGGGTATTATCTCCAATGCAGATCTCTGTATCCATGGCTCTAAGTTAAACGAGGGCGGTTCGTTGGATATCAGTGGTGTTGAGCAAGGTATTGTGATGTCCTCTACTTCTGGTTCCAGTTCAACACTAACGTTTGGTAAGCAAGGCGCTGACACTTACGAGATGGTGCGCAGCTATGCACCAACGATAAAAATTAATTCCTCCAAGGCGGGCATACGTAGCATTAATGCGGCAGTCAAAAATGCTATTAAGATTTATGGAGTAAGATTAACAGCCACGGTGGGAACGGCATCCGAATATACTCCCATAAGTAATTTCGAGAGTGTTGATTTGGGCGATTACTGCGACATCACGACACCTAATGGCGCTTATTATGACGAGAATACTCATGAGGTGGCTGTTGCCATTGGCTCTAAACCGTCCACTATAGTGATAAAGCCAGTCACCAAGTATCCTCTTATCGTGGGTCGTGGATATGTCAATGACCAAAACCGCAATGACATCAAGTCGGGCGTAAAGAGCGGTGTAGTGACATATGACGGTGCCTATACTCTCACTCTTGCAAATGCTGTTATTGAAGGTAACATCATGGCATTGCCGGATCAGAAAGCCTTGCGGATACACCTGAAAGGCACAAATGTCATTACCGGTGAGCTATGGACGATAATCGCCGGCAGTTGTGACCTTACGATAGTTGGTGAAAGCTCTGGCAGTACCTTAAAAATATACAGTAATGCGACATCTATCACAATGGTGAACGCTGACGAAAATAGCAGTAAGAGACTGTATATACACGACTGTATTGTTCAAACTTTTAACTCTTCATCTATCTGTGGCTCCACGAGCGGCAAGGGGACGGAATTGTTAGTTGAAAACGCAGAAATCAATATTTCCAAATCCACTGATGAGGGTTCTTCCTACACCCCATGCCCCATAGCCGATTTCAATAAAGTAACGTTGGACGGCTGTTATTACGTAACTCCATACGGCGCTTATTATGACACAGAGAGTAAACAACTCATCAATGCCGAGAATGGCGCTCCAGTAAACGGTCGCAATAGTATCTGTTGGATAAGACCAGGTAAGAGTTATAATATAGCCATCAATGGCATTGGCCTGACATCGGCGAATATCGACAATCTTGACAAGACGCTGAAAAACACGTATGGCACTTACACCTACGATGCAAATGCCCAAAAGCTGATAATAGATGACATCACCCAGCCAGGCACGTATGGAATAGAAATATATGATGACGCTACCATAGAGGCTGTTGGTCAGAATGACTTCTACAGCAATGCTCCCGGACTGAGCATCTATCGTGGCAACCTGACATTGCAGGGTGATGGTATAACCACATTTGACAGTACCTCTGACGGATGCTGGATGAGAGATAACACAAGCCTTAATATCAGAAATACTACAGCCCGATTCTACAGCTCCGATGAGGGAGGCATCACGGGCAGTGACTCAAAGACTGCTAAACTGACAATATATAACTCTGATGTGAAGGCAAATGGTAATGGTACCGTTGCCACAATAAGCGGACTTGCCTCTATGAACCTGCAGTACTGTGAGATGGTGAAACCGTCAGATATCAACTATAACCTTATGTACTATCCAGACCTTGGTTATGTGGGTTATCCAAATGTATATGGTACGGCGTATAAATATACCAAAGAGATAGTCATTAAGCCGACAGGCTTGCGTGGAGATATAAACCGAGACGGATCTGTGAACACCACTGACGTGACAGCACTTTATAATGTAATCTTTGGCACCGACACAACCACAGACAAGGGAATATGCAACTTAGACGGAAAGGCTGAAGTCAATACTACTGACGTGACAGAGTTGTATAACATCATCTTCGGTACAGCAAAATAGGTTGTAAGCGCAAGGTGGCAGGAGGATAGATAAGTGAGATTGTTTGCTTAAAACGTTAATCAGTTTGTTATGAGGAAGTTACTATGTATGATAGCTTTGACTGTCATGGGGTGCTTAAACTCCATGGCAGCCGCCACGACATACGGCGTCTTTGTTGCCGGTGTGCAGGTGACGAGTGACAATGCCGATGACATCAGTCGTTCCAGCACAGAGATAAGTGGCAAGGTGTATTATGACGCCAGCATCAAAACACTCTATCTCGAAAAGGCTTCCATCAATGTAAGGTCGTCATACACAATAAAGCATGGCATACAATGCAAGGAAAATGTAACCATCAAGGTGGTTGGCAGTGCAAGCATCGTTACCAACAGCTCTAATTGTACCCCTATACAGATAGAGGAAGGAAGAGCAGTGACAATTGCGGGTACTACACCCTTGACAGAATTGACACTGAAAAACGACTACGGTACGGCGTTGGAAGTGGGGTTGAGGTCGAAATGCATTATCTCAAGCATTCAGATGACTGCCACAGGTAATTATGGCATTAAGGGTATTAACGGTAACTCTGAGGTTGTGGCTTTACGCAACACCGCATTCGTGAAAGCCAAAGGCCGTGAGGGCTCTATATCCCAGTTATATGAATTGGAGGCTTTGATCTCCACACCAATAGGAGCGTATTTCTCTGACGACAACCACTGTGTTGTGGATGTGGCTTCTTTTCCCACTGCCACAACCAGCGAGGTAGCGCTAATAGCTCCCACGTCCTACGATATCTTTGTCGGAGGCGTTGAGATTAACAGCTATAATAAAAGTAATGTAACCGGAAATACTATTCAGGGTAAGGTGGAGTTTGATCCGGACAGCAGGGTGCTCACACTGACCAATGCAACGATTAACCATAGTGCGACATCTCCGATTATTCAGATTTCCACCAATGATAATGTGATAATACGCCTCAAGGGAACTAATAAACTTCTCGGCCCGTCATCCTCACCTTCCGGATACGGTATCTTCAGCAATGCCGAACTAACCATAGCCAAGACCAGCTCTACTTCCGGCACATTGGACATCTCTGGAGTGCAGGTGGGAATATGGATGAATGGGAAGAACAGATATCTGAGGATTGGACAGAGAAATGAGAGCAATAAGTCGGCATACGCTCCAAAGGTAACCATCAACAGCAAGGGAGTCTCTATATCCACATCCTCAAGCAATGACAACAGGATGTATGTGTATTGCAGTACTTTAATAGCATCTGCCACCAACGCCACCTCTTCGCCAATAACAGGTTTTGAGGAGCTGAACTGTGATGATGACTGTGACATCACCTCTCCCGACGGGGCTTATTATGATACCGCAAAGAGGCAAGTTGTTGACTATCGGGGTGACTACTCAACAGTTAAGAGCGTCACCATCCAGCCTGTTAAGAAATATGGTCTTATGGTTGGTCAAGGGTTTGTAAACTCAATAAACAGGACTGATATCAAAGCTGGTGTCACGAAAGGTACTGTATCGTTTGACGGCTATAACACATTGACACTTGATAATGCGACAATAAACGGCGGTATCGCAGTGCTGGAGAGTCTCGGACTCTTGTATATTGAGCTGAAGGGTACAAATACCATCACTTCAGACTTATGGGGTGTGCTTGCCTCAAACTCAGACCTGACAATACGAAGTGTAAATGGCCTACATGGTGTTCTTAACATCACCAGTAATTCACCCGCCATTACGATGTATAACAGTGAGTCGCAAGCACATTACCTTTCAATAACCAAGTGTGGTGTCTATACATCAGGCAATTCCGCTATCACCGGATCAACTAATGTTGGTGCCACCTATCTTACTATAGACAATGCCTACGTGCGAATAAACAACTCGTCAGCCATAGAGTCGGCTATATACGACTTCTCTGGTGTAACATTGGATGGTTGTTTTTACAAGACACCTTACAGCGCCTATTATGATTATACAACAAAGATGTTGAGAAACTTAAACAACAATGTTGTTCTCAAGGGCTGTTATATAGAACCCGGAACGAGCTATGGTGTGGCTATTGACGGTAATATATTGACATCCAAGAATATAAACAATATTCCCACTTTATGTGGTTTCAGCACAGGTACGGCGTCTTTCAACAAGGGTACAAAGACACTGCGTCTTGACAATGTCACACTGCATGGCACTGGAGCTATTGAAACTTACGAAGATGTTACAATAGAGTCGGTCGGTGATAATGATTTCTATTGTAATGACAACGGCTTGCAGATACGTCGCGGCACAACGACTATTACAGGCAGCGGCTCATTGTCATTCTATTCCAGTGGCACCGGATGTTTTATGAATGAAAATACAACATTGGATATTAAGAGTACTTCAGCCAGTTTTATTAGTGATACTGATGGTTCTGGCTTAGAGGGTACCGATATGAACTCAACCGTCAATATCACCAACTCCAATGTCTTGTTCCGTGGCAGTAACTACAATGCTACAGTACACAATCTCAATGCTTTCAACCTGTATGGTTGTGAAATAAACAATGACGGACATACCACAGCCACATATCAGTCATTCAGCTCTTCTGCCGGTGGCATCGTTACCGGTGTGAAAAAGAATCTTACCACAAGTGATGTGAGGATAAGGCCGATACGCGTTTTGGGTGATATCAACAGCGACGGTGTCGTTAACACCACCGACGTAACGGCACTTTATAATGTGATTTTCGGCACAGATACCACTATAGACAAGGGAATATGTGATTTGGATGGAAATGGCAAAGTTAATACCACTGATGTGACAGAGTTGTATAACATCATTTTTGGCACAGCAAAGTAATTTTAATTAATAATAATGGCAATATACACAAAACAAATAGTTGAGGCGTTAGCAACAGTGACATACGCCGGCACAAAGAAAAACCTTGTTGAGAGCAACATGGTGGTGGATGACATTACCATAAATGGTAATAAGGTATCCCTGACACTGTTCTTCCAGAAGGAGACAGACCCGTTTCTGAAATCTACATTAAAAGCCGCGGAGGCAGCAATCCACTATTATGTTGGAAAGGATGTGGAGGTAGAAATCCATACGGAGTTTGAACAGGCGTCAAGACCAAAGGAAGAGGAGTGGTTGCCGGGAGTGAAAAACATTATTGCCGTTAGTTCCGGCAAGGGTGGGGTAGGCAAAAGCACCGTCTCTGCCAATATCGCTGTTGCCCTGGCACGACTCGGCTATAAGGTAGGTCTCCTCGACACGGATATCTTCGGTCCGTCTATGCCCAAGATGTTCGGTGTGGAGGATGCTCGTCCCTATGCCACCCAGAAGGATGGCAGGCAGCTGATAGTGCCTATAGAGGCATACGGCGTCAAATTGCTCAGCATAGGATTCTTTGTCAGTCCCACAACAGCAACGCTATGGCGTGGTGGTATGGCAACATCCGCCCTTAAGCAATTTCTTGCAGATGCAGACTGGGGCGAGCTTGACTATTTCATCCTTGACACACCACCCGGTACAAGCGATATCCACCTTACGCTTCTTAACAGCATACCCATTACCGGTGCTGTTATAGTGAGCACGCCTCAGCAGGTGGCATTGGCAGATGCGCGTAAGGGAATAGACATGTATAGGAATGAGAAGGTGAATGTTCCCATATTGGGCTTGGTGGAAAATATGTCGTGGTTTACTCCTAAGGAGTTGCCGGAGAATAAATATTACCTTTTTGGCAAGGAGGGATGCAAGCGGTTAGCGGAAGAGATGAATTTGCCGCTGCTCGCCCAGATTCCTGTTGTTCAAGGTGTGTGTGACAGTGGTGACCAGGGCCGTCCTATGGCCCTTGAGGATACAGCTACTGGGTTGGCATTCATTAACTTGGCACAGGCGCTCGTTACCGTTACAAATAAACGCAATCGCGAACTGCCCCCTACTATAGTAGTTGGAAGAAATCAATAGTTAAATCGTAAATAGTTAAATCGTAAATATATCTATGGTGAAATATAAAATGTGTGAGGTGCTGGAAGCATCAAAGAGATTTTTTGGCGGCAATGAGCAAGCCGCGAAGGCCTGGATGATGGACTATGCTATCAGGAGTGATGATGGTGATTATCTTGAGTTGTCGCCAGAGGATACTATAAGAAGGGCGAAGGCTGCCATCGAACTGTCAGGCAATGAGGCCTCTGTTGGCTCATTGGAAACAATGCCCCTTTTGCCAGTTACAGAAACCCGTCCCAAGATTTTGGAGTGTGATGTTGTACGTTTTCAGAACAACAAAGAGAAGTGGGTTGCTTTCGTTGGCTTGCTCAATGGTTATCCATACGAAATATTCACCGGCTTGCAAGATGACGAGGTAGGTATAGCACTACCCAAGACCGTTACCAAAGGCAAGATTATCCGTCAGGTCAATGAGGATGGCACCAGACGTTATGATTTCCAGTTTGAGAATAAACGCGGCTATAAGACTACTGTAGAGGGCTTGAGTGAGAAATTCAATCCTGAATACTGGAATTATGCCAAACTAATATCAGGCGTACTACGTTATAGAATGCCTTTAACCAATGTTATTAAACTTGTTGGTTCATTGTCACTTAAGGATGAGAGTATTAACACTTGGAAAACGGGTGTTGAGCGGGCTCTAAAGAAATACCTTGGTGATGAGGGAGAGCAGGAGGATGTGGATGGAACTGCTTAAATCATTTGTTGAGTTGAAGGGCGTAAAGATACGCGCTTTTCATGGTGTTATGCCTCAAGAGAGACAGGTGGGACATATGTTTACTCTTGACGTTAGAGTTGGCTACCCATTGGCATCGGCAGCCAATAGTGATGATGTAGCCGACACACTCAACTATGCGGAGTTGTATCAGTTGGTGGTGGATGAGATGGCAGTGCCTTCCTGTCTTATCGAGCATGTGGCATGGCGCATAGCCCAATCCATTCATAGTCATTTCCCTGCGGCTACGTCCGCAGATATAAGCATAGCCAAATGCAGTCCGCCAATGTGTGGTGTTATGGATAGCGCCTCAGTGTCACTATCTTTCAAATTCTCATAAAAAATATAAAAACTAATATCGTTATACCTTAAAGTCGTTTTATTTTATCTACCTTTGCAAGATGAAAGGACATAGGTGTTTGTAAACAAATAGTAAAATGACAAAAAGGATATTTCTCGTGTGTATTTCTCTTGTTGTTGTCTTTGTGACGGCAATGGCTCAGAAGAAGTTCACACTCGTTATAGATGCCGGACATGGTGGTCATGACATTGGTGCCCCCGGAGCCTTCTCTCGGGAGAAAGACATAAATCTTAGTGTGGCATTGGTTTTTGGCAGATATGTGGAGAAGAACTGTCCTGACGTTAAGGTCATCTATACCCGTAAGACAGACGTGTTTATTCCCTTGGATGAACGCGCCAATATAGCCAATCGCAATAAGGCGGATCTCTTTATTTCTATACATACCAATGCCTTGGCAGGGGGAAAACAGGCAAGAGGCCTTGAGACGTACACGCTTGGAATGCACCGTGCCGCCTCTAATCTCGAGGTGGCAAAACGTGAGAACTCCGTAATTCTCTTGGAGAAAGACAACAAGCAACATTATCAAGGCTTCGATCCCAAGTCATCGGAGAGCTATATAATGTTTGAGTTCATGCAAGACAAGAATATGGCTAAGAGCGTTGATCTTGCCAAGATGGTTCAGAAAGAGGCATGCTCCGCAGCCGGTCGTCATGACATGGGGGTTTATCAGGCAGGGTTCCTGGTTCTCCGTCAGACATCAATGCCGAGTTGCCTTATAGAATTGGGCTTTATCACGACTCCCGATGAAGAGGAGTATCTTAATAGCCCCAATGGTCAGGATAATCTTGGCAGGGGTATTTACAATGCCTTTGTGAGATATAAGAAGAAATATCACTCCAATACTCCGGCAGCTCCCATTATGGCAAGCGCTCAGCCGAAGGTGGAGGAGAAGCCACAGGCTCAATCTCAGACTCAATCCACCCCCCAGACCCCATCTCAGCCTCAGCCAAAGGTGGAGGAAAAGCCCAAACCTCAGGCTCAGCAACCCAAGCCTCAGCCAAAGGTGGAGGAAAAGCCCAAGCCTCAGGCTCAGCAACCCAAGTCTCAGCCAAAGGTAGAGGAAAAGCCCAAGCCTTCAGCAGCACCTTCCTCATCCGCTCCGGTGTATAAGGTTCAAATACTCTCCAGTGGTCGTGCCCTTCGCACAAATAGTTCACAGTT
>JAGDAU010000036.1 GCA_017959365.1 Prevotella sp. | reverse complement strand
CATTATCACCTGATTTCAACGGGAACGGGAACGTTAACGGGAACTATTTTCAACGGGAACGTTAACGTTAACGGGAACGGGTGGTGAATTAAAGGTCAAAGGTCAAAGGTCAAAGGACATCGATTATCAACGGGAACGGGAACGTTAACGGGAACTTTTTTCACCGACTAGCAAAACTATCTAACGTAAAACATACAACACAAAACTCAACACTCAACTCTAATTCGCTTTTGACTTTAGACTTTCGTCTTTAGACTTTCAACTCTCAACTCTCAATTTTTATCGAAGACATGATTATCAAGATTTTGATAATCGGAAAATTGATATAACATTTGCGATCAGAAATAAAAATAAATAGATTTTATTTTGTATTTCCCTCGACTTTTCGTAACTTTGGATAACTTACTCCATCTCGGCATAAAAAATAAATAGAATTTATTTTGTTCTGCTCTCGATTTTTCGTAACTTTGGACAAATTTAAAGTTGAAGTTTAAATTTGGCTGATAAGATATAATTTCAGAAGCGATTATTTGGATTGAGTATTTATGTATAGGAGATATATAAAGAGAATATTGGATTTTATCATTGCTCTGTTGGCATTGATATTAGTGTCGCCGATACTTATAGTTGTGACTATTTGGTTGCATTTCGCCAACAAGGGTGCGGGCGCCTTTTTCACTCAGGAGCGTCCAGGTAAGGATGCTAAAATATTCAAAGTGGTGAAGTTTAAGACTATGACGGATGAGCGTGATGAGAATGGCAATCTGTTGCCAGACGAGAAACGTCTCACGAGGGTAGGGCGTTTCGTACGCTCCACATCCATAGACGAGTTGCCGCAGTTTGTCAATGTTCTCAATGGCGACATGTCTTTGCTTGGTCCGCGACCACTTTTAGTGAAATACCTGCCTCTCTATAGTCCTGAACAGATGCGCCGGCATGAGGTGAGACCCGGCATCAGCGGTTGGGCTCAGTGTCATGGCAGGAACGCCATGACGTGGAAGCAAAAGTTTGAGTATGACGTATGGTATGTGGATCATCTGACATTTAAGGTGGACTTGCAGATTGTGATAATGACTATCAAGTCGGTCTTAATGCGCGAGGGGATATCTCAGGAGGGCAGTGCCACAATGGAGGAGTTTGACGGTAGTAATTGAGGTTTTTTGTGACCTCGACGCCAAAAGCGCCGAGCACCCCGGTTGCTTAGGGGGGGGAGTAATAATGACTTTATAACTTGTCAACCTGTTAACTAAAAAATAAGATATATGTATTTATATGGAGCGAGCGGTCACGCCAAGGTGATTACAGACATCATCGAGGCAATGGGAAACCACGTGGATGGATTTATAGACGATAATGAGGCGTTGAGCGAGTTGCTTGGCATACCGGTAACTCATGGTTACGAAGGTCAGAATCCCTTGATAATAAGCATTGGCAGCAACAAGATTCGCCGTATGATAGCTGAGCGTCTGAATGCCAGATATGTCACAGCTATTCATCCGCAAGCAATTATCTCACCACGGGCTACTGTGGGTGAGGGCAGTGTTGTGATGCAGGGTGCTATATTACAGAGCTGTGTCAGTGTTGGAAAGCACTGCATCATCAATACAGGTGCGTCTGTAGATCATGACTGTCAGGTGGGTGATTATGTGCATGTGTCGCCACATGCCACGCTTTGTGGCAATGTTACAGTGGGTGAAGGTACGTGGATTGGTGCCGGCACCACCGTCATTCAGGGTGTCAGGATAGGCCGCTGGTGTGTAGTTGGCGCCGGTAGCGTAGTGACAAAAGATATTCCCGACGGTTACCTTGCCGCCGGCAACAGGTGTCGTCTTGTTAAGCAATATCCTCTCCCTTGAGGATAATTCTCTCTATAGCCGGTCGCGTGTAGCGATAGGTGAGGGTGGTGATGTCCGGGGTGTGAGGTTTGGTGATGATGAGGTTGGCTGCCTTGCCGCGTGTGATGCTGCCGTGGGAATGGCTCACTCCCATGGCGTAGGCTGCATTGATGGTGGCGGCATTGAACGCCTCTTCTGGCAACATCCGCATCTTGATACATGCCAGACTCATGCAGAAACGCATGTCTGACGACGGTGTAGAGCCCGGGTTCATGTCAGAGGCGATGGCCACTGGCAGTCCGCTGTCGATGAGGCGTCTGGCTGGGGCGTATGGCATATTGAGGAAGAAACTGGTGCCAGGCAGCACCGTTGGCATGACGGGTGTGTCATGCAGGAGTAGCATCTCATCGTCAGGCATATTCTCTAAATGGTCGATGGACAGTGCGTTGTGGTCTGCTCCGACCTTCACACCACCTATGGCAGCCAGCTCGTCGGCGTGTATCTTGGGGCGCATGCCCCAGCGGGCTCCAGCCTCGAGGATGCGTGCCGTGTCGTCGGCAGTGAAGAAGCCGCGGTCGCAGAATACATCGATGAAGTCGGCAAGCCCCGCCTCACCCACGGCGGGCAGCATCTCAGTGATAAGATAATCTACGTAAGCCTCACGGTTGTTGCCAAAGCGTCGTGCCACGGCATGAGCACCGAGGAAGGTGCTTCTGATCTCGATATCGGATGTCTGCCTGATACGTCGGATCACTCTCAGCATTTTCAGCTCGTCCTCGGTAGAGAGTCCGTAACCGCTTTTTATCTCCATACATCCGGTACCGGTGGCAATAGCCTCATTGACTCGCTGTAAAGAGGTCTCAAACAGTTCATCCTCTGTCATATCGTGCAATGCGTCAACAGAGTTGAGTATTCCCCCGCCACGCTGAGCAATCTGCTCGTATGACAGACCGCAGATTTTATCTCTGAACTCCATGCCCCTGTCGTGGGCATATACGATATGCGTGTGTGGGTCGGCGAAGCATGGCATTACCATGGCGCCGCATGCGTCAATCACACGACATTCATCCTTTGGCATAGGCTCTTCGCCTATGCCAAAGTCGTTTATAACCCCCTCATCGGCAATGAGCCAGGCATTGGTCAATGTGTTGACATGAGCCATCGCCTTGCCGCACAGACGGCGGGAGTCATCCTCTATGATGCCCGCCAAGCAGCCTATATTCTTAATCAACAGTTGCATTGTGCAGGAAATTTATTGCCTTGGCAATGTACGGATACATCACCACGTCTTCTGAAATGAACGGTACGTGTTCACGGAACTCCCGATGGAACGCCTCTATCTTCGGTGAAGACTTCAGCGGGCGTCTGAACTCCAATGCCTGAGCAGCCGTAAGCAGTTCTATGGCGAGGACGCGCTCGGTATTGAGCACCACCTTATAGAGTTTCGTTCCGGCGTTGGCTCCCATGCTCACGTGGTCTTCCTGCCCCTGGCTGGTTGGTATGCTGTCAGCACTTGATGGCATGCACAGCATCTTGCTTTGGCTGACGATGGAAGCCGCAGTGTACTGGGGAATCATAAACCCGCTGTTGACGCCTGGTGTGGCAACGAGGAAACTTGGCAGTCCGCGAGTGCCGCTGACGAGTTTGTATATTCTTCGCTCGCTGATGTTAGCCAGCTCGCTCATGGCAATGCATAGAAAGTCCATAGGCAGCGCTATTGGCTCTCCGTGGAAATTGCCGGCGCTGATGATAAGGTCTTCCTCCGGACAAACGGTTGGGTTGTCGGTGGTTGCGTTTATCTCCACATCGATGACGCTCTTGACGTAACTGACAGTGTCTTTCACGGCGCCATGTACTTGTGGTATGCAGCGGAAGGAGTATGGATCCTGTACGTTTTTCTTTGGCTGGTTAATCATCTCGCTTCCCTCGAGTATTCGTCTGAGGTGGGCCGCTGTTGCCAGTTGTCCGTTGTGTGGCCTTACCATGTGGACAGCCATATCGAAAGGCTCTTGTCTGCCGTCGTAAGCCTCTAATGACATAGCGCCGATGATGTCTGCCAACTCGCTGAGCCTCTTGGTATGAATGAGTGCCCATACGGCATGCGCACTCATGTTTTGTGTGCCGTTAAGGAGAGCAAGCCCCTCCTTAGATCCTAATTTGATGGGTTTCCATCCCATCATGCGGTTGATTTCCTCTCCGCTGTAGATGTTCCCTTTATATTCAACTTCTCCCAGTCCGATGAGGGGTAGGCAGAGATGGGCCAGAGGCACCAGGTCGCCACTGCTTCCTACGCTGCCCTGCTCGTACACGATGGGGTAGATGTCGTTATTGAAGAAGTCGATGAGTCTGAGTACCGTTGACAGCTGACATCCGCTATATCCATAGCTCAGCGACTGTATCTTAAGCAGTATCATTGTCTTGACGATGTCATTGTCAACCCTTGCTCCGCATCCGCATGCGTGGCTTTTCATCAGATTGACCTGTAATTGGGCCAGTTTCTCATTGCTGATGCTTATTGAGCATAGGGATCCAAAGCCAGTGGTTACTCCATAAATGGGTTCTTTAGACTCTGCTATTTTCTTCTCAAGGTATTCACGACAGTTGACAATCTTGTTGCGGGTATCATTGTCAAGCTCCAGTTTATAACCCTTGAGGATTATCTCCTCTATCTTGTCTTGTGTAAGGTGGCCCGCGCTTATTTTATGAATCATAGTTGCTTTTTTTTATAGTTGCAATAGTGACAATAGTGTTAATAGTGCAATAGTGTTAATAGTGCAATAGTGCTAATAGTGCAATAGTGCTAATAGTGCAATAGTGCTAATAGTGCAATAGTGCTAATAGTGCAATAGTG
>JAGDAU010000035.1 GCA_017959365.1 Prevotella sp. | reverse complement strand
GACCCATGATGGCGCGGTTGAGCAGCGGCTTTGCCGGGTCTTTAGTCATCTCTGTCTGTGTCTTTCCCCTCTGTTTACCAATCATTTTCTTAGGGTCGAAGGATGGTGATGACACCATACAGAGTATCTCACCAGTCTTTGGCTCTATGGCTACGATAGCTCCTATCTTACCCTCCATGAGCCGCTCGCCAAGGGCTTGCAGGTCTATGTCGAGGCTTAACTGCAGGTCACGTCCCGGTATTGGCTTCTTGTCGTAAGCGCCGTTCTTGTAACTGCCCTTCATACGACCGTGGGCATCGCGTAACACTATCTGCACACCTTTCTCACCCCGCAGGTCTTGCTCGTATGAGCGTTCGATACCCATCTTGCCGATATAGTCGCCGGGCTGATAGTACTCATCCTCCTCCACATCCTTCTGCGACACCTCAGCGATGTCACCTAACACATGTGCCGCATACGGATAGTTATACTGTCGGGTGCTGCGACGTTGTATATAGAAACCGGGGAAACGGAATATCTTCTCCTGAAAGGCGCTGAACTCCCTGTCGCTCAGCTGACTCATGAAAAGCTGTTGGGTGAAACGTGAGTAACCGGGGTTCTTGCTACGGTCTTTTATCTCGCGCATACGGCGGTTGAAATATACGGTGTCGATATTCAGTGCCTGACAGAACTCCAGTGTATCGAGGCGACCTTTCTGTTCCTCCATGACAACCATGATATCGTATGCCGGCTGGTTATAAACCAACAGTTTTCCGTTACGGTCGGTGATGACACCGCGAGACGGGAAGTCCACCTTACGAAGGAAAGCGTTGCTATCGGCACTCTTACGATAGGTGTCGTTCATAATCTGCAGCGAGAAAAGGCGTAGGATGTAAATGACGATGATAGCTATCGCCACACCGCCAAGCACATACCGTCTGTTTGCAAGATTATAGTCTTTCATCCTCAACGCCCTCTCCTGACATTTTCAATAACCATGATAAGGACTACTGTGAGCAGCGTGCTACCAACCACACAGCCAATCCAATGGAGGATGTCGAAAAACGAGAACATCTCAAGCGTGAAGAAACAGACACAATAAGCAAAAGTCACCAGGGTGGTGTACCAGGCGAACTTCGTTGTGCCAAGGGTCTTGACAGTAGGTTCTATCTCCTCGCCACTCTCGCGCGGCACAAAAAGATCAAGCAGACGCGGCTGACAGACAGCCATGAGGGTCATGCAGAACGATGCCATACCCGGAGTATTGGAAAACATATCCACCACCAGGCCCATAAAGAAACACCACAGCATCATAGACCACTGCGGATAGCCCCTGCGGAAAAGCAGAAGCATATATACATAGAAGAATGGTGTGGCAACACCAAAGAGATGAACATGGCTGAGTATGAGTACCTGAACCAGGCACACTACAACAAAAAAGATAATCTTATTAACCATGTCACCACTCATAAGCAATCGTCTTATTGAACTTGTTTGCCACCATGGATAGAGTCCTGCACGGCCTTCATCAGTTTAACACGCTCCTGCATGTCGCTGTTGTCAATCACACAAACGTCCCTGAGATTGCCGAAATCGGTTGACAATCCCACCTCAAGACGATAAGATAGTCCGTCGGGGGAGTTGGAGATTTTACGTATCTTACCCACCATGATACCTGGAGGGAATACAGCGGAATAACCACTGGTAACGATATTCTGACCTTTCTTAAACTTAGCGTGTCGGGGTATGTCGTCAACGAAGGCTCGTGTAGATCCGCCACCATCCCAATGGAGGTAACCGAAATACTCACTCTCCTGCACTGAGCAGCTGATATTCGACTTGGTGTTAAGCACTGGTATGACAACACTATAATGTGGCGACACCAAATAGACGATGCCCACCACACCTGTGCCGCATGCCACACCCATATCAGGGCGCACACCGTCATTACTGCCTTTGTCAAGGGTGATGAAATTCTCCGGCCGGCTGATGGAGTTGCTTATCACCTTGGCAGGAATAAGCTTAAACTGGTTGAGCATCTTCAGCTGTCCGCGTTTGATGAGCGTGGAGTCGTTGTTGGTCTGTGCCAACAACTGCTCCGACAGCTGTTTCACCTGACGCTCAAGATAGAGGTTCCTGACCGTAAGGTCCCGGTTGACACGAGAGAGACCGAAGAAACTGGTCACCTCCGATGACAACTCATACACTTTTCCTGTTAAGGTGTTGGCTGAAGTAAACCACACGCTGCTCTGGTATCTGTTGAACTGAAACAACAGCACCAGACTGAAGACCTCAAGTGCCACGAATAGAAACCAGTGGCTGTTGGTCTTGATGAAATCTAACAGGTTGCGCATGATCTCCCTCTTTTAAATTAAAAATTGAAAGCACCGATTAAGCGAGAGCAGACTAAAGCTCGCTTTCAGTATGCCGAGTGTGAGGCGCTTCGACGATAGTCAAAATTGAAAAACCGGCATTTCAGCAACAAATCTAATTCACTGTTGTCTTTCAACTTTCAACTTTTATCTCTCAACATTCAACCCAATAACACAAATCACCTCATGAGGAATGAGAAACGATCTACGTTCTTGAGAGCGATACCGGCACCTCTTGCCACGCTGTGCAGCGGATCCTCAGCGATATGGAACGGTATGTTTATCTTGTCGTGCAGACGACGGTCAAGGCCACGCAACAATGCACCGCCACCAGTGAGATAGATTCCGTTCTTAACGATATCAGCATAAAGCTCTGGCGGTGTACTCTCAAGTGCTGACAGCACGGCATTCTCAATCTTTGCCACCGTCTTGTCAAGGCAGTGGGCTATCTCCTGATAGCATACAGGCACCTCCATGGGAAGGGCGGTGATCCTGTTAGGACCATGCACGATATAATCCTCGGGGGCCTCATCACCAAGGTCGGTGAGGGCACTGCCCACATGTATCTTTATACGCTCTGCCATACGCTCGCTGACCTTCACATTGTGCTGGCGGCTCATATACTCACGGATGTCGGCGGTGAGGTCATCACCGGCTATGCGGATAGAGTTGTTGCTAACAATGCCGCCAAGGGAGATGACGGCTATCTCAGTGCTACCACCGCCTATATCGACTATCATATTGCCCTCCGGAGCCTCCACGTCTATGCCGATACCTATAGCGGCAGCCATAGGCTCAAAGATAAGATACACATCACGGCCGTCAGCATGCTCGGCACTGTCGCGTACGGCACGCAGTTCAACCTCGGTGCTGCCTGACGGCACACCGATTACCATCCTCAGCGTGGGGTTGATAAGGCGCTTACCGGAATGCACCATCTTAATCAGGCCGCGCATCATCTTCTCACAGGCAGTAAAGTCAGCTATCACACCGTCGCGTAGCGGACGTATAGTACGGATGTTGTCATGCGTCTTCTCATACATCAGCTTAGCCCTCTGACCCACGGCAATCATCTTGTCGGTGCGCTTGTCTAAGGCTACCACTGACGGCTCATCTACGACAATCTTGTCGTCACTGATAATGATGGTGTTGGCTGTGCCAAGGTCCATCGCTATCTCTTGTATAAATGAAAAAAGTCCCATATTTATTATTTATTTGTTTCAGCGAACCACTTATGAATCTCGGTATCATACTTACTGCTGGTGGCAAAAGCACACTCCGCGAGGTAACGACGCTCAGCGAGAGTCGTCTGGGCACCGTTGGCGTTAAGCAGGTTAAGCAGATAGCCATACTGCTGCTTGCCTGGCACAATAACCACATCATTGAAATTCTTAGCAGCGCCACGTATCAATGATATGCCGCCTATATCTATCTTCTCAATGATGTCCTGTGCCGACGCATTACTTGCCACTGTCTCCTCAAAGGGATAGAGATCTACGATAACGAGGTCTATCTCTGGTATCTCGTATTGCTCCATCTGGCGCACATCACCCTCATTCTCACGGCGGGCCAGTATGCCACCGAAGATTTTCGGATGCAATGTCTTCACTCTACCACCAAGAATAGACGGATATGTTGTCACATCCTCCACCTTCTGGCACTCATAACCCAATGACTCAATAAAAGTCTGCGTGCCTCCTGTTGACAGGAATCGCACACCCTCTGAATTGAGTTTACTCAAGATCTCCTCTAATCCGTCTTTGTGAAAAACAGACACCAAAGCCGTCTTTATCTTCTTAATATCAGCCATTTTATCACATTATTATATTGTTACAAGTATATATTGGGGTGCAAAGTTAGCAAAATCCCACGACATACAACAAATAAAAAGGCAAAAAAATCATTTTTTTCAGATAATTGATTTTTATCAAGAAAGAACACAAAAAAAAATCCCACGAGATAAATCCCGCGGGAAAGAAACCCTTATGAAGCAATTGAAACTATGAGTAGCGAGGGTGGGTCACGATCCCACGACCTCCGGATTATGAATCCGACGCTCTAACCAGCTGAGCTACCTCGCCAACACACCAACTCTTTCGAATTGCGGGTGCAAAGGTAACATAAATATTCCAAACAGCAAAATATTTTCCCAAAATATTTTTTTATATCAAAAAAAAGTTTTATTTTTGTGGCGATTTTTTGATTTATATCATTTTTAACGAAGATTACAACACCCATGAAAAAGGAAAAGATATATCTGGAATACGACCTGAATTCAAAGTCGGAGCGCATATTATGGTCTCTCATCAGCACTGCGGAAGGACTGCAGAAATGGATTGCCGACGATGTGGATGACCAAGGTGACATCATGGAGTTTACATGGGGAGAACTCCATAGGGAACACGAGACAAGGGTAGCGAATATACTGAAAAGGGTAAAGAACAAACTCATACGGCTACAATGGGAGGATGATGCCGACACCGACTTCTATTGGCAGATGGAAATTGAGAAAAGCGACCTCACAGGATATTATACCATGAAGGTGACAGACCACGCCCTGCCAGAAGACCTCGACACCCTGAGAGATATATGGGACAACAATCTCGAGCAACTACATCGCACCAGCGGCGTGTAATTGCTCGAGAGCATTTATAATCCAAGTGTCACATTCGCTCAACTTATCCGTTTAATGTTGAAAGTTGAAAGTTTAATGTTGAGAGTAGAGAGCAAATTAGTTAATCCTGCTCTTGGCAACATAACCAAGATAGGTCTTATTACGGTTGTAGGTCTTCACCCAACCTGAGCTGGAGGGTTTGTAATATACAAATGTTCCCACATTGAGTCGGCTCACAATAGCGTAGTCCATACCCGGACCTCTGCGCACATTAACATAGTTATCAACAGGATCCACGATATATCCGGAACGGAACTCCGAAGCTGGAGCTGAGTAGCCGTAATCGCTGCCGCTGTTGGGGTTGACCCTGCGTATGCGGCTTGTGGCCATATAACCCATGTAGGTGCTGTTGCGGTCACCGGAGTACACCTTACTCCATCCGTTTGACTGCGGTGTGTAATACAGATAGTCGCCCGACTGGTAACGCCGTACGATAGGATAGTTGACACCTGGTCCGCGGCGTATGTTTGTATAGCCGTCAGGATCCTGCACACGTCCGTAATACTGTTGCGCACTCACTGCTATTGTTGATAGCAATGCAACTAATGTAAAAAGTATTTTTTTCATAGTTATAAATTAGTAGTGAATAAATAAAGTTTTCAAGTTGCAAAAATATTACGTTTTTTCATAACACCCAAATTTGCAAACAACTTTTTTCATTTTCCGCCACAAGAATACAAAAAAAACGGAATGACAAGCATCCATTCCGTCCATTTTGGGGAATTTGAGGTCAGACACCACGATGTTTGTTTAAAAAAAGTAGAATAAAATTTGGAGATTTGGCAGAATTATAGTAATTTTGCAACATGGTAATGTCGGAATATTATAATAAAACAACAATATCATGTATGTATAATAGGATTTTAAATATTGACAACAAGTATAATGACAGTGTATGTGTATGGGGTGCACGTCAGGTGGGAAAGACCACCTGGCTGATGGCAAAATATCCTAATTGCAGGATATATGACCTTTTGCGACCAACAGAATTTGAGCGGTTGTTACGTCATCCGGAGCTCCTTTCTGAGGAGTTGAAAGACTTTGAGCAGGGAGACACCGTCATCATTGATGAGATACAGAAACTGCCACAGTTGCTGGACGAGGTGCATTACCTGATACAACGGAAGAACATCCGGTTTATCCTGAGTGGCTCAAGTGCGAGAAAGTTGAGGCGTGCCGGCACTAATCTGTTGGGCGGCAGAGCAACCATAGAGCAGATGTTTCCTTTTGTCAGCGCAGAGATACCCGACTTTGACCTTGTCCGTGCCGTTAATAATGGAATGATTCCACGGCATTATTTGGTTGACAATCCATGGGAGCGTCTGCGCGGATATATAGGAGTCTATCTGAACGAAGAAATCAGGGAAGAGGCAATGATCAGAAACCTAAGGTCTTTTTCACATTTCCTGGAGGTTGCCGCCCAATGCAACGGCGAGATGCTGGTATATAAGAACATCGCACAGGACTGCGGTATAGACTACCGTACAGTAAAGGAGTATTTCACAATTCTGGAGGATACGTTGTTTGGGTATCTTATACCTGGTTTCTCAAAAACAAAGAAAAGGAAGGCTATCTCTGCTCCAAAATTCTATATGTTTGATGTAGGTGTGGTTAATTACCTGACACATCGCAGGGGGATAATGCCTGGATCTGATGACTTCGGACACTCATTTGAACACTTTATCATACAAGAGATTGTCGCCTATTTAGGATACCGGCATTCAGATGACACACTGTCTTACTGGCGTAGCGTTAGCGGGTATGAAGTTGACGCCATCATAGGTAACGGGAGGATAGCCATAGAGATTAAGTCCTCTGAAGAGGT
>JAGDAU010000034.1 GCA_017959365.1 Prevotella sp. | reverse complement strand
TTGGAACTAAGGCATGGACATGGGACACCGAGTTCCGTGAGGACGGTGGTACATGGGGTAACGTCGGTTATGCAGCCGGTGACGACTGGACCAGTGGTATCTGGTTCGCTTGTCCTCCAGCAGACCTGACAGGTCAGCTGCAGCACTCTGACACTGGTGTCGCTAATGGTGAGGAGGATCCAGATGCTTACATGACCTTCGACTGGAAGACTGGTGCTATTAAGTCATTCAATGCTGCTGGTACAGAAATCCGTTCTGGTAAGTTTGAAATTCCAGCTTGGTATAATGGTGCTAAGGGTCAGGCTTCTATTGATGGCTCACAGGCTAACTGGGCTTACGGAACATTGGCAACCGATCCAGGTTCTATCCTCTTCCCGTTCAAGATTAACGGTGGTGGCACTAAGGTTGGAGAGTTTGAGATTGTTGACATCTCTTCTGACAAGCTTAAGCTTATCTATGTTGCTCCTGGAACAGGTAGTTGGAGTGAGGCCACATGGTGGGCATTCAAGAAGGTTGATAAAACCATCTTAAGGTAAGACCAAATAATGTACATTCAAGAAGAAATAATCATTTCTGATTGACAATAAATAATTTCACCCTGCTGCACAGATGCGGCAGGGTGATTTTTTTGTACGAATAACAAAACTGAACATCATTTTTTTCTTTCTGATAGAAAAAAACATAAATTATTTTGGCGGTTTTATAAAAAAGGTGTATCTTTGCAACCGCTTTCGACGCATTATCGCGCTTGTGGCGGAATTGGCAGACGCGCTAGACTTAGGATCTAGTGTCGCAAGACGTGAAGGTTCGAGTCCTTTCAGGCGCACAAAAGAGTTTATAGTTTAGAGTTTTAAGTTGTCGGCATAGCTCAGCTGGTTAGAGTATCACCTTGACATGGTGGGGGTCCTTGGTTCGAGTCCAAGTGTCGACACTAAAAGAGTCCAAGTTGCTTAGCAACTTGGACTCTTTCTTAAAACCTCAGCCTCTCCCCCGACCCCTCTCCTAAAGGAGGAGGGGGCTTATAACCTTATAACCTCACAACCTCACACTTACCTGTTGTTCTTTCTCTGTTCTTGAACTTTCTGGTCTATCTGAGCAGCTATGGCTTTGTTGGCTGGACTCATTCCTTCGATAGCCGTCACGTTGCCGGCAGCCGCCGGAATGTCGCTTCCGCTTATCTCTCCGCTGTTGATCTGGTCGAGCAGATAAGAAAGCAGTTGGGAGAGTTCCTCTTCGCTCACGCTGTAGTCCCATTTCAAGGCCTCGTCAAGTGACACACGGTTAGTGGCTCCCTTGTTGCCGGTGTTGTCAATGGGTATAATCTCCACATTGGGGTATGCCTCATGGATGGAGGCAAGCCTGCCGCCATTGGCACGGAAGGCGCTGACCATAAAGCTCAGCGGTGTATAGCGCCATGTTGTCTTACCGCGGTTTACGGTGTTCTTGTAGCTTGTGAGGATATCGTTGTACACCATCACCACTGTTACCTTTTCCATACCAGCCTTAAGGGCCTGGTCTATGACCCCCTCCAAACGTCCCGGACCGAGGAGTGCGGCATCGTAGATTAGTCCGGCATCGCTCAGGTCCATCTGCCTCACCGCAGTACTCTTACCGCTTGCCGGTGCGCCTGTGACGATAACGAGGTCTTTCTTGCCCCTTCCAACGGCACGCTTGAGCATCTCAGCATACAGATTGTCGGTCATATACTGTTCTGCCTCACGATAATCTCTCAGATTGGTTCCGTTGTAGCCTATGGGTCGGAAGACGTTACGCACTTCGTCAGGGTCGAGGTTGTTGCCTGCTGTGCCAAGGTATTTGTCCATGAGCAGTGTAGTGCGCGGGCGTGCCCAAGCCAAAGCATCCTCACCGGTGATCTGTGGCTGCGGAGCCTCGATGGTGTAAGGTGCCGGATGGCTGTTGATGCGGTTATGCCGGCGGATATCCATCAGTTTGCCTGCGTTAAAATAAGAGTCGCCGGGGATCTGGTAGCGGGCATTGCCGTTGGGATCCTCCCGGAAGAGCATCATCGACTCCTTGCCTTTCTCAATGAATGTCACCCACCCGCGTGGCGATAGGTTGTATTCCTCATCGCCCATGACGGCGTTGACAAGACAGTTGGTGTCCCACATGCGCTGACCGGTGTCGCAGTGGTAATAGGTATAGACTGACTTGATGGGGTTCACCTCAGTGTAAGACAGGTCTGCCAGCACATCCTGCGGCACGTAGTTCATTTGGTCGCCGATGTTACTTGGCGACATCACGATGTCCACCGACTTAGGCAGTTTGTCGTAGAACACTGCCGACTGTTTGGATGCGGCTCGCATGTTGTATCCGCACAGGCTGTCGCCTGCTTCAAAGCGTCCTGACTGGATATATACCGCCTTGACTTTCTTCTCAAAGAGATCAAGACCGCTTAACGGTGAGAACTCGTCGCCCTGAGACTCAAAGAGCTGTGACAGCGTCGTGGCGAAGCCGATTGCCACAACGGCAATGGACTTGTCGTCAGCCTGGCTCAGCAGTTGGCGGTATAACTTATATCCCTCCGGCAGGCTGCTGAGGTCTTTAGTGCGTTTGAAGAGTGGCGCTCCGTATGTGTCTGTCAGGTCGTAGATGCCGTTGTATGGTATGAAGCATCGTGGGTTTTTCACACCGTTGCGCTCTAATCCGATGGGTATGTCTGGATGTCCGTAGTAAGTGTTGAAGATATCTACCACTCCGGCGTTTTTCTCACCCTCGCGGTCCACAATCACTCCCTTTAGGTCTGCTTTCCCCTCATCGATATAGTGGTGTATCATCATCAGTGCGAAGAGGTCGTCGGTAGAACTGCCGAAGTCAGCGTCAAGAATCAGGTTCACGGGTTTTGTTATTACCGTAGTCTGCTGACTTACCATCTTACGGATGTTGTTGTTCTCAGTAACAGTCTGTGTCTTGCATGCGCTGAGGCATATCAGCATCACCGCCGCAATCATTAAAGAAGAAAAATTTGTTTTCATCATTATAGTTTTTGGTTTTTATGATGCAAAAATACATAAAAAATCACAAATCATGATATAAAAGGACAAAAAATCAAGAAAATTTGGTTCTTAATTCTATTATTCGTAATTTTGCAGAAATTATCATATAGTATCTGAAGATTAAAATGAATGACAAATTGAGAATTGGCTCACTTTGCGTACAGGCAGGTTATAAAGCCAAGAATGGAGAACCTATAGAATTGCCGATTATCCAGAGTACCACATTCAAATATGATGACTCTGACGAGATGGCTCAGTTATTTGACCTTAAGAAGGAGGGATATTTCTATACCCGTTTGCAAAACCCCACCAACGATGCAGTGGCTGCAAAGATAGCCACCTTGGAGGGTGGAGTAGGGGCTGTGCTTACCTCTTCCGGTCAGGCGGCTAATTTCTATGCTTTATTCAATATATGTGAGGCAGGTGACCATTTCGTCACTTCCAACGAGATTTACGGTGGCACCTACAACCTCTTCGGTGTGACACTGAAGAAATTGGGCATCGAGTGCACATTCGTATCACAAGACGCAACAGAAGAGGAGATACAGAAAGCATTCCGCCCGAATACAAAGGCACTCTTTGGTGAGACAATATCCAATCCCGGATGCGCTGTCCTTGACATAGAGAAATTCGCGCGCATAGCGCATAGGAATGGTGTACCATTGATAATTGACAACACCTTTGCCACACCCGTCAACTGCCGTCCCTTTGAGTGGGGTGCTGACATCGTGACTCATTCAACAACAAAATATATGGACGGTCTTGCCACTCAGGTGGGTGGTGTTGTCGTTGACAGTGGCAATTTCGACTGGCTTGCCAACGCAGACAAGTATCCTGGTCTTTGTACTCCCGATGAGTCATATCATGGCCTTACCTACGTCAAGGCATTCGGTAAGATGGGGTATATCACCAAACTCGTGGCACAGTTGATGCGTGACCTTGGCAGTATTCCTGCTCCGCAGAACTCTTTCCTCCTTCATTTAGGCTTACAGACCCTCCATCTGCGTATGGCACAGCATTGCAAGAACGCACAGAGGGTGGCGGAGTTCCTTGCCGCTGACGACCGTGTGGCATGGGTTCACTATAGTGGCCTGCCCGGTGACAAATATTATGATATTGCCAAGAAATACCTGCCCAACGGCTCTTGCGGCGTGTTGGCATTTGGTCTGAAGGGAGACCGTGACATGGCAATCCGTTTCATGGACTCGCTGAAGATGATCAATATCGTTACCCATGTGGCTGATGCCCGCTCGTGCATACTGCATCCCGCCAGCCATACCCATCGCCAGCTCTCCGAGGAGCAGCTCCTGCAGGCAGGCATAGCACCCGACCTCATGCGCCTCAGCGTAGGTATCGAGGATGTGGAGGATATCTTAGACGATTTGGCACAGGCACTTGATAATGTGTAAACGAGTTGACAAGTAAACGAGTTGACAAGTAGACAAGTTGACGGGTTGACGAGTTGTTAGCAACAAATCTAATTCACTTTCAACTTTAAACATTAAACTTTAAACCAATAAGTTGAGCGAATGCGAAACTATAAAATTATCTAATTTCCATGTTTAGCAGAGAAACTTATATTAACAGAAGGAGTGAGCTGAAGAAGCAGATAAAGAGCGGACTGCTCGTTTTCTTCGGCAATAACGAGGCACCGTGCAATTATCCGTCTAACGCCTATTACCCCTTCCGTCAGGACTCGTCATTTCTGTATTACTTCGGTTTGCAGAGAGAGGGGTTGGTGGGCGTGATAGACATCGACTCCGGCACGGAGACCCTCTATGGTGACGATATAGACATCGAGGATATCGTGTGGTACGGCAGTGTTGACAGCGTGAGCGACATGGCTGCTTCGTGTGGCGTGGCAAACACCGCGCCAATGAGTGCCCTGGCGCAAGCCTGTCAGGCAGCCATCGACCATGGGCGGAGCGTTCATTTCCTGCCGCCATACCGTCATGATACGATGATACAGATACACGACATGTTGGGCATACACCCCTCACGTCAGCGTGAGGCTGCGTCAGTGGAGTTTATCAAGGCAGTGGTTAAGATGCGCTCACGTAAGGAACCGCAGGAGATAGCAGAGCTTGAGAAAGCCTCACATATAGGATATAGTATGCATACCACAGCGATGCGTCTCGTCAAGCCCGGTGTTACAGAGAAATTCATTGGTGGTCAGGTGGACGGCGTGGCTCATGCTCTTGGGGCTCATGAGAGTTTTGCCACGATATTCACCCAGCACGGTGAGATAATGCACGGCAACCCGTCATACGCACCACTTGAGGACGGCAGACTGGCACTCTGCGATGCCGGGGCAGAGACGGCGATGCACTATTGCAGCGACCACACCCGCACCATGCCCGTCAACGGCCGTTTCACCACGCGTCAGCTGGAGATATACTCTATCGTGGAAGCATGTCACGACTATGTGCTTGAGGTCGCTAAACCGGGTGTTAAGTATATGGATGTGCATTTTGCCGTATGTCGTCTGATGACAGAACGTCTCAAGGAACTGGGTCTGATGCGCGGCGACACCGAGGAGGCTGTGCGAGCCGGCGCCCACGCTATGTTCCTGCCTCACGGATTGGGTCACATGATGGGTCTTGACGTACACGACATGGAGGGCTTAGGTCAGATATATGTTGGTTTTGATGATGAGACACGACCCAACTTAGAGCAGTTCGGCACCAACTGTCTGCGTATGGGACGCCGCTTAGAGGAGGGCTTTGGTGTCACCGACGAGCCGGGCATATATTTCATTCCCGCTCTGATAGATGACTGGCGTCAGAAAGGTCATTGTGCGGAGTTCCTTAACTTCGACTTGATAGAGACATATAAGGACTTTGGTGGCATTCGCATAGAGGATGACGTTCTGATAACCGCTGACGGTTGCCGTTTCCTCGGCACTGAAAGAATACCCTATCATCCCAATGAACTGGAGGAAATGTTGGGATGAGTTGTGTGTTTTATGTTTTATGTTTTATGTTTTGTGTTAATTAGTTTTAGTTCTCAATAGCGAAACTAATAAATAGGACTCCGAGCTTTGCTCGCCTGAGTACCTGTAAAAAATAAATAATCACGAAGAAATAGTAAATAATTAAATAGTAAATAATTAAATAGTAAATAAAGATGAGAAAACTGTTTTTATTAGCCATGATAAGTCTCGTATGTACGGGAGCCATGGCACAAGACGAAGAGAAGGAAAAGGGCAACAAACCTGTCTTTACAACAATCAAGGAGTTGCCGATAACAAGTGTTAAGGACCAGAACCGCTCAGGCACCTGCTGGGCGTATTCTACGCTGAGTTTCTTTGAGAGTGAGATTCTCAAGAAGACAGGTAAGACATACGACCTCTGTGAGATGTTCATTGCCAACAAGGACTATATGGAGAGGGCTGTGCTTACCGTGAGGATGCATGGTGACAGCCAGTTTGCACAGGGCGGCTCCGCTGAGGATGTGCTTGATGTTATCAAGGCTCACGGTATATGCCCTGAGACAGCGATGCCGTTGCCCGGCACTATGCAGGGTGACTCTCTCGCTAATTTCAATGAGTTCTTCAGCGTATTAGAGCCATACGTTGATGCCATAGCCAAGAATAAGGCAAAGAAAATCTCCAACCAGTGGAAGGTGGGATTGCAGGGTATCCTCGACGCTTACTTAGGCAAATGCCCGGAGTCTTTCGAGTATGAAGGAAAGATGTACACCCCGCAGTCTTTTGCCAACAGCCTCGGTCTTGATTGGAACGACTATGTAAGCATTACAAGCTACACACACCACCCCTTCTATACATCCTTCGCTGTTGAGGTACAGGACAACTGGCGCTGGGGACAGAGCTACAATGTGCCAATGGACGAGATGATGCGTATCATTGACAATGCCCTTGACAATGGCTACACCATCGCATGGGGCGGTGATGTTAGCGAAGACGGATTCACACGTAAGGGTCTTGGCATACTATACGACACCAAGGCAGCACAGAGCCTTAGTGGCAGCGATGCTGCCCGCTGGCTCAAACTGACCTCTTCAGAGAAGAAGACCAAGCTTGACAGCCTCGGCGTAAACGCTCCCGAGATTGTACCCACACAGGAGTACCGTCAGGAAGGCTTCGACAACTGGGAACTTACTGATGACCACGGCATGCATATCTATGGCCTTGCCAAGGACCAGAATGGCAAAGAGTATTATATGGTGAAGAATTCATGGGGTGAGTATGGCGACTATAAGGGCACGTGGTATATGACCAAGGCTTTCGTTGCCGGTAAGACCATGGACTTCCTCATCAATAAGAATGCCATACCCAAGGATATCCGCAAGAAACTGGGGATATAGGTGTGAGTTTTAAGTTTTGAGTGAACTCGGCGCCAAAAGCGCCGAGCACTCTTAGTGGCTTTGTTTAAATAATCATAAAAAATCGATACAGCTGCCAGCTGTGTCGATTTTTTTGCGTAAATTTGGAGCGGAGTATTATATGCCATTGCGTAATAACCCTGAGAGAGGGGCGTAAGATGATGAGCATCAGGCCTTTTGTTATACTCCACACTCGAGACAGAATAAAATAAAAATAAATATATAAATGCATTTCAAATGGAACTACGAACCACCTACACCACAACAGCAGAAAGCGGCTGAGCAATTAGCTTCAAGCGTTAACATCAGCAGTACGCTCGCCATGATACTTGTGAAAAGGGGAATAACACAAGAGGCAGAGGCAAGGAAGTATTTCCGGCCTCAATTGTCAGATTTGCCAGACCCCTTCCTTATGAAAGATATGGATGTAGCCGTAGACCGACTTAACGAGGCTATGGGACGGAAGGAGCGTATCATGGTATATGGCGACTATGATGTGGACGGCTGTACTGCCGTGGCTTTGGTGTACAAGTTCCTCTTGCAGTTCTATTCCAATATTGAGTACTACATACCCGACCGATATGACGAGGGCTATGGAGTGAGTAAGAAAGGAATAGACTACGCGAGGGATAACGGTGTGTCATTAATCATTATTTTAGACTGTGGCATTAAGGCTATCGAAGAGATAGCATACGCCAAGAGTGTGGGTATAGACTTTATCATCTGCGACCACCACGTGCCAGACGAGGTGATGCCGCCGGCTGTTGCGATACTCAATCCAAAGCGCGCCGACGACACATACCCCTATAAGCATCTGTGCGGATGCGGCGTGGGATTTAAGCTGATACAGGGCTTTGCCCAAAACAATGGTATCCAATTCGCAAGACTTATACCATTGCTTGACCTGTGTGCCGTGAGCATCGCTGCCGACCTTGTGCCGGTGACCGGTGAGAACAGAATACTCGCCTTTCACGGACTGAAACAGCTGAACCAGAACCCGAGTGTGGGACTGAAGGCTATCATCGACATCTGCGGCCTTAACGGACGCGATATATCGATGAGCGATATTGTATTCAAGATAGGGCCTCGCATCAACGCCTCTGGACGTATGGAGAACGGTAAGGAGAGTGTTGACCTGCTTGTGGAGCGTGACTTCAGCAACGCGTTGAGCGCGGCAAAGCATATCAATGAGTATAACGAGCAGCGTAAGGACATCGATAAGCAGATGACCGAAGAGGCTAACCAGATTGTGTCGAAGATAGAGAGCCAGCGTCAGCACTCCAGTATCGTTATCTACGATGAGAACTGGAAGAAGGGTGTCATTGGCATTGTCGCCTCACGTCTCACGGAGCTGTATTTCCGTCCGACCATAGTGTTTACCCGCGACGGCAATTTTGCCACCGGATCGGCACGCAGTGTGGCAGGCTTTGATATCTATTCGGCTATAAAGAGCTGTCGTGACATGCTTCTCAACTTCGGTGGACATACCTACGCCGCCGGACTGACACTCAGATGGGATGATGTGCCGGAATTCAGACGCAGGTTCCACAAATATGTGGAAGAGCATATTGTACCCGAACAGCAGGAGGCAATACTCAATATAGACGCGCAGATTAATTTCAAGGACATCACACGCAAACTGCATAATGAGTTGAAACGGTTTGCTCCTTTTGGTCCGGACAATCCCAAGCCCATCTTCTGCACCTGTGGGGTGTATGACTTCGGCACCAGCAAGGTGGTTGGACGTGAGCAGGAGCACATAAAACTGGAGCTTGTTGACACACAGTCACACAATGTGATGAACGGTATCGCCTTCGGACAGAGCAGCTCGGCAAGGTATATCAAGTCGAAACGCAGTTTTGACATAGCCTACACCATCGAGGATAATATCTATAAGCATGGCAGCGTACAGTTGCAGATAGAGGATATCAGACATCCGTCTGTTTGAAGGTCAAAGGTCTATGGTCTAAGGTCAAAGGTCAAAGGTCAAAGGACAAAGGTCAAAGGTCAAAGGTCAAAAGTCAAAGGACAAAGGTTGAAAGTGAATATGATTTACCATTGGACAATTTTCTATTTACAATTTGTTCCCGTTCCCGTTAACGTTCCCGTTGAGAAAAACTTATTCACTCTAAACTTTAAACATTAAACTAAAAAGTTGAGCGAAAGCGAAACTTGCGCCCCTAATGGAGTATTTGGATATTCTGCGGAAATACTGGGGATATGACGATTTCCGTGGCATACAGAAGGAGATAATAGAAAGCATAGGTCAGGGGCATGACACCCTTGGCCTTATGCCTACAGGCGGTGGCAAGAGCATCACTTTTCAGGTGCCGGCACTCGCCAAAGAGGGTGTGTGTATCATCATCACACCGCTCATAGCGCTGATGAAAGACCAGGTGACACACCTCAGGGAGAAAGGCATCCTCGCGTCGGCTGTCTATTCCGGCATGACACACGACCAGATACTCACAACCCTCGACAATGCCGTGCTCGGTGGGGTCAAACTGCTGTATGTGTCACCGGAGCGCCTCGCGTCCAAACTGTTCCTTACAAAGCTGTGTCATCTCAATGTGAGTTTCATCACCGTGGATGAGGCACACTGCATCAGTCAGTGGGGTTATGACTTCCGTCCCTCTTACCTCGCCATATCCGAAGTGCGTAAGGTAAAGCCTGACGTGCCTATCCTTGCCCTCACGGCAACCGCCACACCAGAGGTGGTAGAAGATATCCAACGCCGCTTAGGCTTCCCGGAGCCTAATGTGTTCTCAATGAGTTTTGAGCGTAAGAACCTGGCGTATGTTGTGCGTAAGGCACATGATAAGATTGGTGAGATGGTGCATATCCTAAAGTCGGTGCCGGGCAGCAGCATAGTATATGTCAGGAGCCGAAAGCGTGCTAAGGAGATGGCAGCAATGATCAACAAGGAGGGTATCTCGGCAACTTTTTATCATGCGGGTCTGGAGCCTTTGGTCAAGGATATGCGCCAGCATGACTGGCAGGGCGACAGAGTAAGGGTGATGGTTGCCACCAACGCCTTTGGTATGGGTATCGACAAGCCTGATGTGCGCACCGTGATACATATCGACTGCCCCGACTCCATAGAGGCGTATTTCCAGGAAGCGGGCAGGGCAGGGCGCGACGGTAGGAAGTCGTACGCCGTACTGCTTTATAACAACTCCGACAGTCAGAAACTGAAACGACGCGTCAGCGACAACTATCCAGACCGTGAGTATATCCGCAACGTCTATGACAGCCTGGCGTACTACTATCAGATGGCGGAGGGCGACGGTTATGGCGTGACGCATGAGTTTGACATCGATAAGTTCTGTCGTACATACAGGTATTTCCCCGTGCCGGCGGATGCTGCGTTGCGCATCCTCGACCGTGCCGGATATATAGCCTACGACACCGACCCGCGTGCCGCCGCAAGGGTGATGTTCCGTCTGGAGCGTCATGAGCTGTACCGCCTTCACAACTGCTCGCCCCGTGAGGAGGCTGTCATAACAAGTCTGCTACGTAACTACGGAGGACTCTTCTCCGACTATTGCTTCATCGACGAGAACCTCATTGCCATGGACTGCAAGCTGACCATCGATGATGTGTACATAGTGCTGAAGACTCTCCGTGAGCGTAACATCCTGGACTTCATACCTCGCCGTAAGATGCCGTATATAACATATATCCAGCGCCGTGAGGCCCATGATAGGGTAGTGCTGCCCAAGGAGGTGTATGAAGACCGTAAGGAACAGTATTCGCGCCGCATAGAGCTGATGTTGCGTTATGCACAGGATGACAGCCGCTGCCGCAGCCGTCAGCTGTTGGAGTATTTCGGTGAGAAGCGCACTGATGACTGCCGCCAATGTGACGTATGTATAGGTAAGCGAGGCACGCCTCCGGAGTCGTCAGACAAAGCCTCCGCCTGCCGTGATGCTATCCTTGCCCTGCTCGCTGACGGTCAACGGCATCATGTCACAGACCTCCGTTCCCTTGAGTATCCCTCAGCCGTCATCGATGCCACCCTTGCCCAACTGACAGAAGACGAGCAACTCCGCTGCGACGGCTGTTGGATACAGCTGCCATAGCACCTGATTTTGTATGTTTTTATATTCACAATGGAAGGAAGGAAATGATAAAATTGTGGCGGTGATAGAAATGGGCAAACAACAGTTGGCCATCAGTATCAACCAAACAATAAAGTCCACATATTGGAATGTTGGTCGTCATATCGTAGAATTTGAGCAGCAAGGAAATTCAAGGGCAAAGTATGGATCAAGCCTCCTTTCTCGCCTTGCAAAAATCCTTCGGGCAAGGGTGGGACGAGGCTACAGCCATCCCAATCTGAACAATATGCGGAAGTTCTATCTTTTGTTCCCAAATTTTCAGATGTCTGAAAAATCTGAGTCTTCAATTCTTCAGACGTCTGAAAAATGTCAGATGTCTGACAAATTGACGTGGTCACATATCTGTGAACTAATTACTATTGATGACCCATTAGAACGTGAATTCTATCATAATGAATGTATTGCAGAAGGGTGGACTGTAGATGCGCTTCATCGTCAAAAGGAAAGTGGGCTGTTCATGCGATTGTCACTAAGTAAGGATAAAAAGGGAATAATTGAACTCGCCCACAAAGGACAGCAGATACAGACTGCGGAAGATGTGGTGAAAGACACTTACACGTTGGAGTTTCTTGGTATCGATGACAAGAAACGATATAAAGAGAGCGAGTTGGAGCAGAAATTGATAGATAACATGCAGAAGTTCTTGCTGGAGTT